>CAXRHS010000882.1:0-4609 GCA_964230235.1 Myxococcota bacterium | reverse complement strand
CGAAGGCCTGCGCAAGGTCGCGGCCGCTGGCCCGCTGGCGGTGCTGCCGCCGCCCTATTCGCTGGTGCGGCGCGAGTTCGAGGGCGACCTGCTGGGCGCGACCCGCAACCTGCCCGGGCGCACCGAACCGCTCGGCGTGGTGATCTATGAACCGCTGTGCCGCGGCCTGCTGAGCGGCAAGTTCACCGCCACCACGCGGTTTGGGGACGACGACCTGCGGGCGCGCGATGATCGCTTTCAAGGCACAAGGTTCTTGCGCGCGCTCACGGTGACCAGTCGCCTTGGGCTGGTGGCCAAGCGGCTGGGCGTGCCGGTGGCGGCACTGGCCATCGCGTGGGCGGCGCGCCGACCAGGTGTCACGGCGGCGATTGCCGGGGCCAAGTCGCGCGACCAGGTCGCCTGCAATGCCATGGCAATGGCTTTGTGCGACCGGGACGATCTGCCGTGGGCGGAGATCGACCGCATTGCAGACAGCTACCGCGGCTGACGGGGTCGGCGGTCAGTCCGCAGTCGGCGCGCGCGGATTCCAGCCCTGGTGCAGGTTCTCGACCTTGCCGCTAAACGTCGCGTACAGCACGCAACCGGTGGTGGTGCGCGGCTCGCTGTGGGTCCCAGGCGGCAGGTGGATGAAGCCGCCGCGCGCGACTTTCTGGTCGTCCCAAAGGACATCGCCGTCCACAACCAGCACGTCCAAGCCGCTGTGGGCGATGTGACGCGGATAGACCGAGTTCGGGGTCATGTGGATGAGCACCGCGCCCTGACCGGTCTCGGGATCAAAACGCAGACTTTTGAACGAGATGCCCGGCGTTGGCGCACACTGCCATGGCATGTCTTCGGTGTGGGCGGTGTAGCGTTTTTGTGCGGTGTAGGTGGCCATGGCGCGATGCTAACCCTGCGTCGGCGAGGTGTCCACCGGCAACGCGGTCTCGCGGCCGATCGCGGTAAACTGCGCGCTATTGCCGTCGAGCAAGACCTGCAAGGTCCCTAGAACCGGCGACTGCACGCGCAACACGCTGCCGTCGTGCTGCACCTGCGCATACCGGCTGGCCAGGAACTCGCGAACTGCCAGGCCGCCGGGCCGCAGGTGCTCCACCGTACACTGCGCCACCAGCGCGCCCTGGTACGCGCGCACGCAGCCGCGCGGCACCCGAAAGCCGCCAAGGGTTGAGCGATCTTCGCAGAGCAGTCCGCCGCCGCACGGCGCTTGATCGGCAGCTGGTGCGGCAATCGGGTGCACGGTTCGCACAGGGGGTCGCGCAATAACCGGCGCAGGAGGGTCGGCGCAGCCGGCGACGGCCCACGCCCACAGCGTCAGTCGACCAGCAGATCCCATCCGGTCACCACGGCCGCAGTGCGCGGCGACGGCAGCACTTCAGAGACCGTGCCGACTGCCGGCTTGTTGCCGACTAGCGGCGTCTGGTTGGCGCTCTGCTTGGTGGCATTGCCGGAAGCGACCGACACCTCATAGCGCGGCGCCGCCCCACCGATCGCCGGGTTGGTGGCGTTGTTGAGCTTGGACACGCAACTGAAGTCGGTGGGATTGCAGTTGCCGCGGCACGCCGGCACCGCCTGGACATCGACCGGACTTGGTTTGTCGGTGCCGACGTCGACATAGTCCAGGTTGGCCGCCGGCGCCTTGTTGAGCGGGTTTTCGAACACGCCCTGCAAATCCTCGGGATCGGTCGGGAACTGCGAGCGATCAAAGCGCGCGCCCCACAAGCGCGCGGTGCCGACTTCGCACGCCCCGGCGGCGGTGACCTGGAACGTGGCCCAGTAGGCGTTGAGCGCGAACACCAGCGGCGGGCCAATGTACCGCTCAAGTGGACTCAAGCGTTTGAGCCAGTTGCGGGTCGCGACCACCTTGGGGCCGCCGCCCAAGGTTTGGAATGTCTCGTTGAGCGAGTAGACCAGGTGCAGGCGGGTCGTCGTCGAGGCGGTAGCGGCCGATCCGGTGCCGTACACGACCACCAGATCGGTGCGCACCGCCGTCTTGGCGTTGGGCACGCTCGCCGACAGGCTGGGCGGGCTCAAGATGGGCACCCGATCGGCGCTGTTGATGGCCTTGACCAGCGCGACCGGCACATCGGGTCCGCCGTAGGCATCGTGAAAGAAGCTCAACTTCCACTTGGTCGGATCGCTGTCCGACAAGTCCAGACGCCACAGCATACCCTTGGAATCGCCAAGGAAACACCGCGTCGAGATCTGACCGGCGGTGTTGTTGTGGCACGCGGGATCGGTAAAGAAATAGCCCAGATCGGCAGCCGGATTGGTCACCGTAACCGGCAGGTTGAAAAGGTCGAGATCCGCGGTCAAGAACTTGCGCACCACGGTGCCGGTCTCCAACTCGACCACCAGCACGCCGCGCGCTCCGGCGCCTTCGACACCCTGGTTGGCGACGCTGGCCATGGCGGGCGGCATGCCAAGTGGCAAGATGACCACGGCGTGCTGAGCGGCAACCTCGTTGGTGCGCTTGTAGAAAAGCGAGGCAAAGGTCGGCTTGGCCACCGAGCGCCCGAGATCCTGCACGGTGTTGGCCACCGGCGGCGCACACACCGGACCGGGCACGCCGGCGACGGTGATGGCCGGGCCCCAGCAGTGACGATCGGGCGAGAGTTCCCATAGCAAGCGCGGGTCCTCGGGGCTGGTGACGTCGAGCGCAAAGTAGCCCGAGCCAGCCTCGCCGGCGCCCACCACCACCACCGACCGCCAGCGCTGCGCCGCCTGGGCGTCGCTGTCGGTGCTGAAGCGGTGCAACTGCACGTGGCCGGTGGTGATCGAACCGCCCAGGTACGACGCCTCTGCGGTGCTGATGAGCTTGAGCGAGGCAAGGCGCGTCAAGGTAAAGCGCGGCAGCCACGCCCACAGTTCGTCGCCGTTGGTCAGCGTGTCTTTGGTCGTGATCTTGCTGTCGCGGTCGGTGCGAAATGCGTGCAGCAAGCCGTCGTGGGTGGCGGCAAACAGCATGGTCGGGCGACCGGCGGATCCCGGTGGATTCAAGGGACTGAGCGTACCGTTGCTGGGCACCGTGGTCTTGGCGTAGGTCTGAAAACTTGGCTCGCGCAGGCCCATGCGCTCAGCCGGTTCGAGCACCGCCGGCTGCGACTTGCTGGGCGCGCCAAGCGGCACGGTTTCGCGGCACGAGCCCTTCGCACCCTTGAGCAGGTTGAGCACGTCATCGCGGTAAGCGTTGCGCTGCGGCAAGATCGCCATGTCGTACGCACCCGAAGTCACACAGTCGCCAATCGCGCTCAGCACCAGCTTGGGCTGCGCGCCGACGGTGCCGATGCCGAGATCGGCCGGCAAGATGTTGCTGCTGTTGATGTCGAGCCGGCCGCCTGCCTTGTGGGTGTACAGCCGCCGCGCCGGCGTGCGCGACAGCAGGCGACTGCCGAAGTCGACCACATTGCACACCTGCCCGCGGGTCGGGTCTGCCGGGTTCTTGCAGGTCGAGTCGCACGAGAAGATGCGCTGTTCCAAAGTGCCGCCGCTGCGCAGCGGCTGGCTGATGTTGAATGCCGAAAGGCCCTGGAAGGTGTGCTGCACGTCGGCCAGTGCGCCGGTCGAAAGGGTGGACAACGGATAGGTATTGGCTTGCGTGTCGACGTTGACCGAGCCGATCGCCCCCGCCAGGGCTTTGACGACCTCGCCGGGCGTGGACTGCACAATGGCTTTGCTGGTGCCGCCGGCAACCGCGAGATCGTTGAGGAACTGTAAATCTGCGGCGGCAGGGCCATTGCCAGCCGCAGCGGGATGGCCGACCGCGACGACGAACACTTTGACCTTGTTGGCAAACAGCTTGGCTGCGGTGGTCAGCGCCAATTCACGCCCGGTCAAGGTACCATCGTGGAAATTGGCGCCGCCGTCGCTCAACACCACGACGATCTTGGTCCGGCAAGCGGCGTAGGGATCGCCGTTGATGGGATCTTGGGCCAGGGTCTTGAAGTGCGGGTCCATGTAGGTGCCCGGCCCCAGGTACTGCAGCACGTCTTCGAGCTGGGCACCCAAGGTCGAAGGACCGTTCGGCGCGTAATTTTGCAGCGCGGTGTTGATGGCGTTGTAGGTAGTGGTGCGCGCCGCCAGGGTCTCTAGTCGGGTAATCGGCACGCCAAACGTGCCCGCCGCAAACGGATCCATCATGCCGTGGTTGACGGTGCCCCAATACGACGTGATGGCGGCCCCGAACGAGAACCCGGCGGGTGCGGTGGTGCCCAGGTTGAGTACGGTATCACTTGGCAAAAGCGCGAACTTGGCCGAGGGGCCAAACACGTCGAGCAGGCCGTCGCGACCAAATGGCGTGTTGACGAACGTGCCCACATCGTTGATGCCGCTGGCGGTCGCGTGGGTCGCCGGCCCCTCTGACGCGCAGCGGCTGCCGTTGGTGAGGACGAGCGTCGGTTGCTGGGGTCCCAGGGCCGAGCCGAAGAAGTTGAAATTGCCGGTGTTGGGCGTCGACGCCGCGCTCGCCGCGTTGCAGTTGGCGGGATAGGTCGCGGCGGCCGGCACCACCGACAGCCAGGCGTTGACCTGATTGGCCTTCTTGCGCGCGACCAGCGCTGCCAGCCCGGCGCTGGTGAGATCACAGGTCACAGTGGCATTGGTAGCAAACGGC
>CAXRHS010000881.1:0-4985 GCA_964230235.1 Myxococcota bacterium | reverse complement strand
ATTGCTTGCTCAGTGGGTCGCAAGCTCGCGACTTTGCAAGTCGACTCGCCGCTCCGCCTCCTGTCGAGGTCGACTGAGTTATTATTTTACAGGCCCTAAAGGTGGTGTCCCTGCGGGCGTCGCGTCGGCCGGCATCGGGGTCGCTTGCGTGCGTGCCAGTACCTGCCGGTGCACTTCTTCGCGCAGCCGCTTGTCCGTCAACTCGGTCACGAAATAGGCGACTTCGCGGTAGATTGCGGCCGACTCGCTGCTCATCTTGCCGGCGGCTGCCTGCTTGTCGATGTCGCGCAACATGCGCATCACGTCGACGGAAGCCAGGCAGAGGTCGCGGACGGTAAAGGGCGCCGGTAGTTCCAGAAAGCTAGACACTTCGGTTTCGTCGGTGCTGGTGCGCAGCGCGTTCAAGCCGCCATCGCTGTTGATGGCTTTGAGACCGATAACAGCGACCACCTTGCCGATCGAACGGGGCGCTGAAAGCGCAGCCAGCAAGGCGGGTTCCGCGTCGTGACCCAAGGGTGCAATGTCGTCGCGCGCCAGCAGCGCCACCATCCGCTTGGGGTCGACGGTTCGCCAGCGCGGCGTCCGGTAGTTGCCATCGTCGCGCAGGCCGGCCAGCACCCGCCGCAAGCCCGATACGCCGCGGTAGCGGGTGAGCAGCCCGGCCGCCCACCAGCGGTCATCGGCATTGCGCATCGCCAGCAGGTTCTCGAAATGGCTCTCGACGCGGTCGAAGCGCGCGGCAAGCTCGGTTCCCTCCGCGTCGGCGGCCCTTTGCTTTGCCAGCTTGTCGGTCAACCCGCGCGAAGTCGCCATCAACCCGGCAGCGCGTGTGACTGCATGCGGCAAGTCGCTGGCCTGGGCGTTTGCGTGCACATCAAGCAAAAGCGCCAGTGAATCGCTGTCTTGCACCTGGCCGAGCGCATCCAGGTCTTTGTCGACCGGTGCGACGCCAAATGCAAAGAGGCGGCGGTACCCGCGCACCAACGCCCGCAAATTCGCAGGGGTCTTGTTGCGCAACAGCGCGTCGACGGCTTCGTGGCGGCGCACGTCGTTGGCGAGCCAGTGCTCCAACGGCTCGCCGCAGGCGTCGCCCAGCAGCGCGAGGTCGCCCGGGTCCAAGCGGGCATCCGCCAGCGCCAGCACCTGGTCGGGCGTCTTGCCCCCGTCGACGTCGGCAAAGGCCCAATTGGCCACGGCCATCCGCAACGCGCGCGCAGCCTCGGTCTCTGCATCGGTCAGCTTGCCGGCGGCGGAGTGATTCGCCATGGTCAGCAACAGCGCATGCGCTAGTTTTTGGACCGTCGGGTTGGGCTCGGCCAAGTGGCTGAGCAAGCGCACCGCGAGCGCGGGTGCCAGCGCCGCTTTCCAATCTGGCGCCGCGCGACCCATCGCCAGCACCTTGTCGGCATGGGGACCGCGCGCGAGCATCGACAGGATATCGGCGCGAAAGATCGCGCTGCGCTCTGCTTCGGCGACATAGCGTGCCGCCGCCACCAATCCGGCGGGGCTCTTTTGCCAGGCAATGAACGCGTTGATGCGCCCGCCATTGCCCATCGCATCGTCGCTGCCCAGCACCACCCGAACGACCTTGCCGCTTGGGTCGTGCTCGACAATGTGGCGACACGCGGCGTCCAGCCCCGGCCGCGCGGCCTGCCAGTCGCCGGCGACGACCGTCACACGACCTGCCGCGGGTACAGCTTTGACCACCGCCTCCAACACATCGTCGGCCGAGACAGACTGCAATGCCTCTGCATAGTTGACGAATTCGTCAGGTGGCAGCCCGTACAGCGGCACCGCGGCCAGGTACTCAGCCAACTGGTCGCCGTCGGCCAGCGCCAGCGCAAACTGGCCGGCCAGGTAACGTCGCGCGTCCTGCAATTCGCGTTCAGTCGGCCGTTCGCGCCGCGCTGCGAGCAGCTGATCGTCGATCGCCAACAGCGCATCGCCAAGCACCGCGTTGCGCACATTACCCTGCACGGACCAGCGGCCCGCGGTCCTGCGGGCGTCAAAGCCGCTGTAGATGCCATACGTGTAGCCGCGCCGTTCGCGCAACTCCGTGAAAAGCCGTGAGCTCGCTGACCCGCCCAAGATCTGGTTGGCGACAATGAGCGCCGGCCATTGGCGGGTTCGGCGGGGCGGCCCCGGCACCACCTGGTGCATCGCCGCCTGCGTGGCACCCGCCACCGTGACCACGTGGCAGGTGTCGATGGTCGCGGGCTGTGCCAAGGCAACCGTCGGCGCGTGGGGCAACACCTCGATAGCCGAGCCGAATTCGCGCTCGACGGCCTGGGCGAGGGCGTTCGGCTGCACGTCGCCGACAGCGACCAGGGTGCTGCCGCCCAGACGGGTCGCCGCCGTCCAGGCTTCGATGAGCAGCTTGCGTTGGATCTTGGGGAGCGACTCTGCGGTTGGCGCGTCCGCCGCGTAGGGATGGCCGAAGCCAAAGGCCAGCCGCAGCGCCAGACGCGCACTGATGGCCTCCGGATCGCCTGCCTCTGCCTGCAAATCCGCTTGCAGCTTCTTGCGCACGCTCTCGATATCGGCCTTGTCGAACATGGGCTCGGTCAGCAGCTCCCGCGCCAGCGGCAGCAACCGCTCGAGTTGGTGGCTGAGCACCGAGCCTTCGACCACCACCGCGTCGCCCAGCGCGTGCACATCCAGGGACGCGCCGAGGTCGGCCAGCGCGGCCGCAAACTGCGTGCCTGGATGGCTCTTGGTGCCCATCCGTGCGACGGCGGCGGCGTAGTTCAGCGTGCCTTCGGGCCAACGACTGGTGGTGCCATGCCACGCCAGCATGCGGCCACCGGGGATGACCCATCGCAGGTGCACGATCGGCAGTTCGTGGCGTTCGGCAACGACCGCGGTCAAGCCGGCGCCGGCTTCTGTCTTGCGAATCCCGACCACCGTCGGGGTCGGAAAACGCGCCTGCACCGGCGCGGTCACCATGGGCCGGGCCGGCCAGGTGTCTACTTCGGCCGGCGGCGGCTTGGGAGGCGCCACCACGGGCGGTGCGCCACACCCCAGCATCGCAAGCGCAGCAATCGTATAGCGAAAAATCGGCTTCATTTGGCGGCCTCCGTAGAGGCTGGCGGCAACGCGACCGGTGTCGCTGCGCCCGGTGGGGGCACCGCTTCGGCTGCCTTGCGCTGGGCCTCTTCGCGGGCGCGCAGTTCGGCGGCGACTCGGCGCATCTCGGCGTCAGCGATGGCTTTTTCCGCCTTCTTGACCCAGTCGGGCTTGGCGCCGATCGGTGTGGCCGCGGCCCCAGTCGGCAGCACCTCCAACTCGACCTCCCGGTCCCACACCAGCCAGGTCCGCGCAACCCTTTGCACATCCGCCACGGTTACGGCGCGGTAGCGCGGCAGGACCTCTTTGAGCTTGTCGGCGTCGCCGTGGTAGACCTCAAACATCGCCAGTAGTTCTGCGCGGCGGGCTGGACTCTCGGCCGCCCGAACCCAACCGGCCTCGAACGCGATCTGGGCGCGGCGCAGCTCTTCAGGCAGGACACCGTTGGCGGCAATATCAAGGATTTCTTCGCGAATTCTACGCTTGGTCTCGGCAATCGCGGCAGGGCCGGACTCTGCGAGTTCGACGTACACCTGAAACAGGTCATGGTCGCGCCGACCGTGGGTGCCGGCCGAATAACCCGATGCGAGCGTACCCTGGCGCACCAGCCGCTTCTCCAACCGAGACGAGTCGCCACTTCCGAGCACTTCGGCAAGCAGATCCAGCGCATAGGCGTCTGCGCTGGGGTGGGCCGGTACTTTCCAACCCAGGTGCACCGCCGGCGTCCGAGTCAGCTTGTCGACCAACGTCGCGCCAGCGTGGCCGGTCGGCGCAGGTTCCTGTTGCGCTGGGCGCTGGGTATCGGCGCGCCGCTGGACCAGGCCGAGCGTGGCGTCCACCAACGGCCTTGCCGTGGCCCCGTCAATGTCACCAGAAAGCACCAGCACGCAGTTGTTTGGCGTGTACCACCGTTGCCAGAAATCGGCGAACGCCTGCACCGGTGCCTTGGTCAAGTCTTCGATGGAGCCGATGGTCGGGTGCCCCATCGCCCAGCTGGCGTACACCTTGGCCACGAGATCGAGGTGCGACCGCACCAGGGGTCGATTCTCGATGCGCTCGCGCAGTTCCTCCATCACCGTCTGGCGCTGATTCTCGACGTTGGCGGCGTCGATGACCAGGTTGGCGAAGCGGTCGGCTTCCAGCCACAGGGCCAGTTCCAGCGCCGGACGCGGCACCACCTGGTAGTACCAGGTGCGGTCAGCGCTGGTGTTGGCGTTGAGGTCGGCGCCTTGACCTTCCAAGGCCCGCATGTGCTCCATCTTGGCGCTGTGCTTGCTGCCCTGGAACATCATGTGCTCAAAGAAGTGCGCCAGCCCGCTTTGGCCCTGCACCTCGTCGCGCGAGCCCACGTCGACCATCAGCCCGACGGCCACCAGCGGCGCCGAACGGTCGGTGTGCACCAACACGCGCATCCCGTTGGCGAGCGTGAAGCGCTCGACCTGCCACGGCTTGGGCAAGGGCCAGGTTTTTTCTGGCTCTGGGGCAGCCGCCGGCGCCTTCTTCGGCTTCTTGGCGGCCGACGCTGGTTGCGCGGTCAGCAACGCCGCAGCTGCACATGAGACGGCAACAGCCACAGCAACTACATGAAAGAACTTGCAAAACACAGCACCTCCCGCGGGATGGCCGCCGCGAATGTAGCGCACCTGTGGGCGATGGGCCAGATCGCCTGACCCGCTTGCCCGTGACCCCGCAACTCCTTACCATCCGCGGCCCCTCGGCCGCTGCCGAGCACGAGAATCCCATGGCGTCGATCTTGCACAGCTCCCGTCGCACCCAAGGCAATGGTGCTTACCGCGCCGCCGACATCGGCCGTCAAGTCGCGGTGTACGGCTGGGTCCAGGCCTACCGCCACCATGGCGGCGTGGTGTTCGTCGATGTGCGCGACCGCACCGGCTTCGTGCAGATCCGCTGCGAGTCCG
>CAXRHS010000880.1:0-2822 GCA_964230235.1 Myxococcota bacterium | reverse complement strand
ACCTACCTGGCCGACCCCGTCGACGAGGCCGAGGTCTACGCGCTCGATCCCGACGACGCCGCGCTGCCCGGCGAGCTCGCCGAGGACCTGCCCGCCGCCCCCTTTGATTTTGAGGTCCGGTTGCGCTCGGCACCCGACCGGCCCGGCGTCTACCTGATGCGCGACCAGCGCGGGCAGGTCGTCTACGTGGGCAAGGCCGCCAGCCTGCGTGCGCGGTTGCGCCAGTACGCGAGCGGTCAAGACGAACGCTTTTTTGTTGAGCAACTGCGCGATGTGCTCGGCGTCATTGACGTGGTGGTGACGGCGACCGCCAAGGAGGCGCTGCTGCTTGAAAACGAGCTCATCAAGCAGCACCAGCCGCGCTTCAACGTCAAGCTCAAGGACGACAAGCGCTTTTTGCACCTGCGGCTCGACCCGTCGTTGCCCTTCGCCCGCTTGCAGGTGGTGCGGCGGCCGATCAAGGACGGGGCGCAGTATTTTGGCCCTTATGCCAGCGCGAGTGCAGCGCGCGCGGCGTTGGCGCAGATCAACCGCTACTTTCAGCTGCGCACCTGCCCCGACAGCATCTTTGCCAACCGCACCCGGCCGTGCTTGGAGTACCAAATCCGTCGCTGCCTGGGCCCGTGCACCCAGCCGGTCGACCCCGAAGAGTATGCCGGACATGTGCGCGATGTGGCGCTTTTCTTGTCGGGGCGGCGCAAGGAGCTCGTCGATCGCCTCAAGGAGCGGATGGCGGTCGCCGCGCAAGCCGAGCAGTACGAACTGGCCGCGCGGGTTCGCGACCACATTCGCGCGTTGCAGACCAGCTTGGAGACCCAGCACACCGTGCTGCTCGATCAGCCGCGCTCGCTCGATGTAGTCGGGCTGTATCGGCAGGGCGCGCGGGTGTGCGTGGCGATTCTGCCGTTTCGCGAGGGCGTGCTGCTCGGCAGCCAGGGCCACGTGCTCAAAGATCAGCATTGGGGCGACGCCGAGGTCATCGCCGGGTTCGTGCAACTTCTCTACGACCGCGGTCGGGCCGTGCCCGACGAACTGGTGGTGCCGGTCGAGTTGGCCGATCCAGAAGTGGTCGGCGAGTGGCTGACCGACCTGCGCCGCCAGCGCGCGGTGCTGGTGGGGCAAACGCCGCCGCGCGCGGCCGTCGACGTCGTCTTTGCACAGCGCGGTCCCAAGCTGCGGCTGCTGCAGATGGCGGCTGAGAACGCCGAGCAGGTCTACGCCGACCACGCGCGCACCAGCGAGCGGCGCCAGGCGACCCTGGCCGGGCTGCAGCGCAACCTGCACTTGCGGCGGCTGCCGCGGCGTATTGAGTGCTACGACATCAGCAACATCAGTGGCACCGATCCGACCGGATCGATGTCCGTTGCGCTCGATGGCGACCTGGCGCCGACGCACTACCGCACGTTCGCGGTGCGATCGCAAGAAACGCCAAATGATTTCTTGATGATGCGTGAGGTGCTGACCCGGCGGCTTGAGCGTGCCAAAAGCAGCGGCTGGCCGCTGCCGGATTTGGTGGTGGTGGACGGAGGCAAGGGTCAGCTCAAGGCGGTCGAGTTGGTGTTTGACGAGCTTGGCCTATTGGACCTCATCGATCTGGTCGGCCTCGCCAAAGCGCGCACGCTGGACAGCGACGACCAGGGTCCAAGCGCGGCGTCCGCCGAGCGGGTGTTCTTGCGCGGGATCAAGAACCCGGTGGTGATGCCGCAAAACAGCAACGAGATCTACCTGTTGACCCGGCTGCGCGACGAGGCCCACCGCCTGGCGATCACGCTGCACCGCAAGCGCCGCGGCAAGCGGACGCTGCGCTCCAAGCTCGATGGCATCGCAGGGGTCGGCGAAGCCAAGCGCAAGGCGCTGCTGGCCGCGCTCGGATCGATCAAAGCCATCGCCGCGGCTGACGAGGCGACCATTGCGCAAGTGCCTGGAATTGGCGTGGAACTGGCGCGGCGCGTGCTGTTGGTGTTGCGCGGCGGGCAGGCTCAGCCGCCGGTGATGACGTCGCCCGACCCTTCGACCATCTGACCGCTGCCCCCGCAGTGGGTGTCTTTGTCGCCCAGGCGGTGCGCGGCTTTCTTGTTGATGAACACCGTGCCCGACCCTTTGGCGGCCGTCCAGGTATTGGGCCCGCAGCACGCCGCATGCACGCCCGGATCGCCCACGCGCAAGGCTGCGCGGCTGTTGATATTGACGTTGGGCGAACCGGCGACGGCGGGACCGATGGCCGGGTGCGGACACGCCGGACAACCGTGGGCATCGGCCGGCACTTGCGATTTGTCGCCGAGGCGGCTTTGGGCGGGCATCGATCCACTCCAACAAGGCGCACGGGCGGCGCGCGACCTGCCGCAGAAACTAGCGCCGCGCCCGGTGACGCGCAAGGCCCGCGCTGGCCGGCCGCCGCGACCGGGGGCTTGGGCACCCCAGGCGCGGGCGGTCAGGGCATGCGAGCGATTCGTTCTGTCAAGCTCACAAGCGGCGAAATCGACCGGGGCCATTGCCAGCCTTAGGGCCCGTAAAAAATCTAATCGATTTTCTACTTGGGCCCATTGCTTGCTCAGTGGGTCGCAAGCTCGCGACTTTGCAAGTCGACTCGCCGCTCCGCCTCCTGTCGAGGTCGACTGAGTTATTATTTTACGGGCCCTTATGCCCTCGATGCGCGGACCAGGCTCTTTTCGCCTTTGCGCTCGGTGATGAGGCGGGCGCCGCGCTTGTACGAGAAGTACGACCACGCCCACGTGACCAGCACCACGAAGCGGTTGCGAAAACCGATGAGCTGCATCAGGTGGATCACCAGCCACGCCACCCACGCCGGATAGCCTGACAGT
>CAXRHS010000879.1:0-5978 GCA_964230235.1 Myxococcota bacterium | reverse complement strand
CGATCGGGCCATCGAGCGGCTCGCCGAAGTTCTGCGGCGTCGAAATCCGCAAGAATGCGACGTTTTCTGGCAACGCAATGAAGCGCGCGCCATCGGTGGCGGCGCCGCGCACCAGTTCGCTGGCGCGCTGCAGGTTGTGGGCGATGTCCTCAGTCGAGCGGGTTTGAACGACGGCGACTTTGATGCGTTGCATGGCGAGCCTCTGGCAGAAGGGCGCGTAGTGTCCGGGGGGCAGCCAGCGAATTCAAGCCGAGCCGGGTCTTGACAAGAACCTTTGCGTTTCTACCCTACCGCGCCCCGCCGGCCCGGGCGGCGCCACCACCCCAGGGAACCCCGATGCCGAATACCGCCAGAACCGTTCGACTTCTTGCCGTTTTGGCGCTCGGTGCCGCGCTGCCTGCCCGTGCTGCCGACCCGGCCGCCGCCGAGCCCGAGGCCAAGCCCAAGCTGATGATCGTGCCGCCGACTACTTTTGGCGAGCCCAAGCCGGCCCAAGAGCGGCGCGTTTTCAAGGCAGCACAGGATCAGCTGTCGGCATCGGCGGCCTTTGACCTGGTCAGCGATCGCGACAAGGTGCCCGACAAGGTCGATCCCAAGAAGAACGCGCCCAAGCCGTCGCTGTCGAGCAAGCGCATCGACGCCGCCGATGCGGTGCGCCAGGAGGGCATCAACCTGCAAGCGGAGGGCAAGCACGGCGAGGCCCTGGACAAGTTGCGCAACGCGGTCGCCCTATACGAGAAGGCCTACCTCGAACTCGTGAACTACAGCAACCTCGCAGACGCGTACATGCGCGCCGGCGTGTGCGCCCACTATGCCGGCCAGGGCGCGGCGGAGGCGACCCACTGGTTTGAGCTCGGCATCGCCATTGAGCCCACCCTGGTCATCGACCGCCGCAAGCAAGACAAGGCGCTGCTTGAGCTATTCGACGGGTTGCACGCCAAGATGCAGGCCGCGAGCAAGGCGGCCATTGAGGTCGAGGTGCCTGACGGCGCCAACGTCGAGGTCTACGTCGACGGCGTGCGTCTCAACACGGCGCCGTTTCGCGCCCAAAACCTGATTCCCGGCACCCACTACGCGCAGATCCGCGGCGAAGGAATCTTGCCGTGGGGCTCGATCGTGCGGCTTGGCAAGAAGGACGCCAAAGTCACCGCCAAGATCGTCGAGGTCAAGAAGGAAGAGAAGAAGGTCGAGGCGCCGCTGACGCTGGAGGCGTTGGCCGATTGCGCGCGGGTGGGTGCGTTCACGATGCCGTTGTGCAAGGCGCCCGCCGCCAAGCTGGGCAAGCAGACTGGAGCAGCATTCTACTGGTTTGGCCTGCTGCGCTTTGATCGCTTCAACCGGCCGAGCGTGGTCCCGTTCTTGATGGATCTGGGCTCGGGCGGCACGGTACAGCTCAAGATCATCGAACTGGCGCCCGATTTCGGCGACTTGAATCGCAAGATGACCGAACACGAAGCCGAGGTTTCGGCTGCGGTCAGCCAATTTCCCAAGGCGCGGGCGCTCACCAAGACCCCGGCCGCCTACAGCGGCAAATAGCGCACGGCCAAACCGCGCAAAGCACTGCACCAATCTGGCGCAGACCGGCTTTTGCGTTGACGCGGCGGCCCTTTGGCCCCACGATGCAGCGTGCGGCGGTCCCCCCGCGGTTTGACCGGTCGCAGAGGCACGCCATGTCCCATTTGCACACTGCGACTGCGCCGCCCCCCACGGGGCGGGCCGGCGTCACGCTGCTTGAGTTGATGATCGTCGTGGTCATCATCGGCATCCTCGCCACGGTTGCGGCGCAAAGCTACAAGCGCTTTACCCGCCGCGCCCGCGTCCAGGAAGCGATTTCGATGCTCGGCGACATCCGCATCAAGCAAGAGAACTACTACCAGACCTACCACCGCTACGTATCGACCGGCACCAACGACCAGGATTTTCACCCCAAGGACATCAACTGGATCACGATGAAGACCACCTGGGGCATCGACTGCACCAAGGCCGGCGACGTGACGGCCTACCCGGGGTGGTGCGCACTGGGCGCCGGGTACAAAAGCGGCGAAGAGGCCAATTTTCAGTTGCTGGTCATTGGTCGCGATCCGACCACGCCGCAAGTGCCGCCGGTCAAGTACATCACCAACCCCAACGTCGACTGGTGGTACGCGCGCGCCCGCGCCGACTTTGACATCGACGGCGTGTACAGCGACATCTTCCTGTCCAGTGAAATGCGCGAACCGGTCCTTGAAGAAGAGCTTGAGTAGCGGTCAAGGGCTGCGCGCGACGAACGCGGCGAAAAGCCGCTGCAACGGCGCGCGGGTATTGGCGTTTTCGGCGACCAACTGCAAATAGGCGCCTGCCGCGCCGGTCAAGCCCGCCCGTGCCGCAAGCTGGCACAAGCGATCGGCATGGACGATCAGCGTCTTGTGGCTGGGATCGGCCATCGCGCACAGCGCCAGCAATCGCGCCTGGCACGCAGCAACTGCGCGATCCGGGTCCTGGACTGCCAGCTTCTCAATGGCTGCATCCGCAGTTGCTTCGCGCAACGGCCCGGCCAGGACCGCGCGGAACAGGGCGTCGGCCGCGTCGCTTTCTTGCGCCAACGCAGCTGCCAGCCACGGCGGATCGTCGTGCACCAAGGTGGCGGCAACCCAGCGATCGCGGGTAGCGGACCAGTCACCAGCGGCACTGGCGCTGCGCGCGCGCGCATACCACCGTGAATCGGTCGTTCGGTCCAGCGCCCACAGGGCCAGTGCCGCGGCGCCCGATTCGGCATGGGCGTAGGCGACTTCTGCAGCCTCCCGAAAAGTCGCTCCGCGCGGATCAAAGCGCGAAAGCAAGGCCGTCGCCATGCGGCCAACGGCGGGATCGCGGTCCGCCAGCAGCGTCAGCAGCGCCGACCGACCCGGCGGCCACGCCAGCGCCAGGGCTAGCGCCCGGTCCAGATGGCCCGACAGGCGCGCCGCGTCGACGCAAGCCGACACCAGCAGGTCGACGCCACCGGGCTCGGCGTGCTCGCGCCAGGGTCGGTTTCGTTGGCTTTGGGCCCAGCCCAACAGGCTGGCGTGCACGGTTTCCGCCACATCGGCCGCGCGAACACACCACCGGCCGAGCAGCGCCGCCACTGGTGGCGCGATCTGCGGTGCACCGTCGGTGGCGTGGCGAAACAACGGCCCCACCGCATCGCCGTCGACACAGCCTTGCAGCAGGTGGCACAACCGCTCGACCTGTGCGCACGCCGCTTCGGGCAGCGGCGTAAACACCGGTCGCGTTGCGCCCAAAGCGTCCAGTAGGCGAAGCCCCCACGTCGCCGCGCGCTTTGGGTCGGTCACGACCACCCCAGCCACTCGGTCGACCGCCAGTGCCAACTCTGCAACGTCGTTGGCAGTTGGCCGCAGGGCCTGCCGCCACGCCAGCGACACCATGTCGACCGCCGCCTCGGCCGGCAGACGCTCCAGGTCGCGCAACGCGCGCGGCGGGTGCGTCGCCGCATCGCCTGCCGGCCGCAGCCGCTCGCGCAGCGCCGCAAGCACGCCCTCCCGGTCGCCCTGATCCGCCGCCGCTTGTCTGGCTTGCCGTTGCAGCTGAACCGCTACGGCAACCGCATGGGCGCAGCGCGCCACGCCACACGAACAGGCCGATTCCAGGCTGCGGTCGCCGCGGCGCAGCTGGACGGTTTCGCCATGATCGCCGTCGCCGACCACGGCGTCGGCGCTGTCGGCGTCCAAGCGCACGCGGCCGACCCAACCGTCGCGGTGCAACTGACCGCCGCGGGTGCTGTTGCGCGCCCCAGCCCAGGCCACGGTGGACAACCCCGTCAAGACCTCGCGCCAGGCGCCGATTGCGCGATCGCGGGACGTGCGCGCCGTCACTTGGCGCCCGGCCGCTCGGCCTCAGCCTGCGCTTGGGCGAGAATCTGGCACAGCTCTGGTTGGCAACTGCCGCCACACGGCCCGCAGCCGGCAAACGTGGAGTCGAAAAGGTCGGCCAACGTGCGCGCACCTTGCCCGATGGCGCGCCGGATCTCGCTCAACGGCACGCCATTGCAGCAACAGATCACCGGATCGGCCCCAGGTCTGCCGGGTCGGGCGGGTCGCTGCGATTTCAAGCCGTGCCTTTGGGCGAGGGTACACGGCCGACCGCAGGCCCGACCTGGTTGCGAATCGCCGCCTCGACCTGGGCCACCACCTGGCGCGCCATCTCGTGCGGGTTGCCGAAAAAGGTCGCGCCGGCAGCGTGATCGTGCCCGCCGCCGCCGACGTCGCGCGCAATGTGCCCGACTTTGACGGCGGTCTTGCTGCGCAGCGAGAACTTCCACTCGCCCGGCACCCGCCCCGGCTTGACCTGCACGGCAGCCAGCACCCCTTCGATGCCAATCAGCTGCGCAATCGTCTCGCCGACCGCGTCGCTGGCGATGTCCAGGCCGGCCAGCATCTCCGGTTCGACCACCACCCACGCGACCCGACCGCCGTCGGCAAAGCGCAGTGCGCCAATGACGCGACCCAGCAGCTCGACTTCGGCGCGCGGGCGATTGGCAAAAAGCGCCTCTTGAATCGGATTGGCGTCCATGCCGGTATCGAGCAGCGCCGCCGCCACCCGCAGCGTGCGGGCCTGGTTGCGCAGAAACCGAAAGGACCCGGTGTCAAAGCTCATGGCGGCGTACAGTGGCGCCGCCACGTCGGCGTCCACCGGCCAGCCGAGCGCCTGCAACAGTTCGTAGACCAGTTCGCCGGTCGACGAGAAATCCGTCGCGATGCAGCCGGTGATTTCCGCACTCGCCGCGGCCGGATGGTGGTCCACGACCCACACCGGCTTGCCCAGCTCGTGCAGTCGGCGCACCGGACGACCAGCGCGGTCCGGTTCGTGGGCGTCAAAGATCAGGCCCAGGTCGGCGCGCGCCAGCGCCGCCGCAGCCCCATCGAAATCGCCAATACAGCCATCGGGATCCAGCCAGCTGTACCGCGCAGGACACGGGTCTTCGTTGACGATGATCGCCTCTTTGCCCGCCAGCCGTGCCGCGCGCAGCAGCGCCAGTTGTGACCCGAGTCCGTCGGCATCTGGCCCGACGTGCGTCATCAGCGCAAGGTGACGCGCCGACCGCAGGGGCTCCAAGAACCAAGGCGCAAAAGGGTGGCCGCAGAGTCGTTGCAAGGTTGCCAATTCGCCGCGCGCCTACAGCAAGCGCCAACGCCATCGTAGCACAGCCGCGACAACAGGCATGTTTGCGCGGCGCGGTAGCGGCGCACTGCAGCGATTGCTGCCCGTGGACCGCCGCCGCAAGTTCGCCCACAATACGCCGCCGCGCGCCCCTGCGTGCACCGTCAGCCATGCCGAAACCCAAGGTTTTGATTGCCAATCGCGGCGAAATCGCTTGCCGCGTCATCGCCGCGTGCAAAGAGCTCGGCTACGGCGCGGTGGCCGTCTACTCGGACGCCGATGCGCGCAGTCGCCACGTCTGGCTGGCAGACGAGGCGATTCGCCTTGGGCCACCGCCGTCCGCTGAGTCGTATCTGCGCGGCGACCTGGTGTTGCAGGCCGCTTTGCAGACCGGCGCGACGCTGGTGCACCCGGGCTATGGCTTTCTAAGTGAGAACGCGCAGTTTCGCGAGCAGTGCGACGCCGCCGGGGTCACGTTCGTCGGTCCGCAGGCCTACGCGATGCGCCAGATGGGCACCAAGACGCTGGCACGCCAGGCCATGCACGCGGCCGGGGTGCCGGTCGTGCCGGGTTCTTTGGAGCCCCTGCGCGACGTTGCCGAGGCCCAACGCATCGCCGCCGAGATTGGCTATCCGGTGATGATCAAGGCGGCGGCTGGCGGCGGCGGCAAGGGCATTCGGCTCATTGCGGATCCGGCAGACCTGGCGGACGCCTTCGCCGGGGCCCAGCGCGAGGCCGTCGCCTATTTCAAAGACGACGCCATCTACCTGGAAAAGGCGATCGTGCGGCCGCGCCACATCGAGATCCAGGTCATGGCCGACCGCCACGGCAACGCGGTACAC
>CAXRHS010000878.1:0-2076 GCA_964230235.1 Myxococcota bacterium | reverse complement strand
TTCGGGAATGTCCAAGCCCTCGCGCAGCAGGTTGATGCCAACCAGCACATCAAAATCGCCACCGCGCAGCCCCTTGAGCAATTCGATGCGCTCCAGCGTGTCGACGTCCGAGTGCATGTAGCGCACCCGCACGCCCAGTTCGTCGTAGTACTCGGTCAGGTGCTCGGCCATGCGCTTGGTCAGTGTGGTCACCAGCACGCGTTGGCCTGCCTGCGCGCGCGCGCGAATCTCGCCCAGCAAGTCGTCGACCTGCGAGCCGACCGGGCGCACGTCGATGGCCGGGTCGAGCAGGCCAGTCGGTCGGACCACCTGTTCGACAAATACGCCTTGTGTTTCATGGAGCTCGTAATCGCCCGGCGTTGCCGATACGTAGATGGTCTGGCCGGTGCGCTCCACGAACTCCTCAAAGCGCAGCGGCCGGTTGTCCAGGGCCGACGGCAGTCGAAAGCCGTGCTCGACCAGCACCTCTTTGCGCGATCGATCGGCGCGAAACATCGCTCCGATCTGCCCCACCGTCACGTGCGACTCGTCGATGATCGTCAGGAATTGCCTCGCGAAGTAGTCCACCAGCGTCGGCGGAGGCTCGCCGGCCTTGCGCCCGGACAAGTGGCGACTGTAGTTCTCGATGCCGGCGCAGGTGCCGCGGGTCTGCAGGTTCTCCAGGTCGAAGATGGTGCGCTGCTCCAGGCGCTGCGCTTCCAGCAATTTTCCGTCATTGCGCAGCTGCAGCAGGCGCTCATCCAGCTCCGCCGCGATGCCTTCGCGCGCCCGAATCAGCAGCTCTTCGGGCGTGGCGTAGTGCGACGCCGGGTACAGCGCGGCCGTTTGCACGGTATCGAGCGGCGTGCCCCGCAGCGGATCAATCCAGCGCAGCTGCTCGATCTCGTCGCCCCACAGCGTAATGCGCAGCGCGCGATCATCGTGGTAGGCAGGGTGGACTTCGACGACGTCGCCGCGCACCCGAAAGCTGCCGCGCGACAGGTCCAGGTCGTTGCGGTCATATTGGATGTCGACCAGCCGCCGCAGCAGCTCGTCGCGGCGTATGCGCTGGCCCACGTGCAGTCCGACGCGCATCGCCAGGTAGGTCTCGGCCGCGCCGATGCCGTAGATGCACGACACTGAACTGACGATGATCACGTCATTGCGCTCCAATAGCGCGTAAGTGGCGGCGTGGCGCATCCGATCGATTTCGTCATTGATCAACGAGTCTTTCTCAATGTAGGTGTCGGAGCTCGCGATGTAGGCTTCGGGCTGGTAGTAGTCGTAATAGCTGACGAAGTACTCGACGGCATTGTTGGGGAACAGCGACTGCAGCTCCTGGTGCAATTGCGCGGCCAAAATCTTGTTGGGGGCCAGCACCAGTGCCGGCCGTTGGGTGCGGGCAATCACGTGCGCAATCGTAAACGTCTTGCCGGTGCCGGTCGCGCCCAAAAGGACCTGCCGACGGTCCCCGCGCTGCAGACCCTCGATCAATGCGTTGATTGCGCCCGGTTGATCGCCTGCGGGCTCAAACGGCGACACCAATTCGAACGGGATCACGGTGACTCCAGGCCGCTTGGGCGGCCGCGCGGCATTGTCGGTGGCGGTGGTAGCCGGCGCAAATGCGCACAATATTCAGTGGTTGCGACAACCGCGCGCCGGCGCTCGAAAAACGGTTGACACCGCAGTGGAACGGTCTAGCATGCGCGGCCTTGGTGGCACCCCCCGCCGGGCGCATCGGTGTGGCCCAGCGGGGATGTCCCAACTCGGAAGCTCGAATTTCACCGCTGCCAGATCGGCAGCCGAGACAGGGCGGCAACCCGGACGATCTTCGTTGCCCGGATTTTCACGGCCGTTACAGAGTTGGAACGCCCCTAGCAGGAGAAACAAGCAATGCGTCTGAATCGACTGATGACCGTCGTTGCCGCGCTGGGCCTGTCGGCGGGTCTTGTGGGCTGTGAGAAGAAGCCAGCTGAACCCCCGAAGACCGAAGGCGCTGCTGCCCCGGCCGGCGAGGAGAAGAAGGCTGAAGAGAAGAAGGCCGAAGAGGCCCCCAAGGCTGAGGAGAAGCAGGCGGAGGCCCCCGCGGCCCGCGCC
>CAXRHS010000877.1:0-4118 GCA_964230235.1 Myxococcota bacterium | reverse complement strand
AATTCGAAGTCGATGTGCGCGTCGCGCGCAGCTTGCGCCAGGCGGATTTGGATGCGGGGGCCGATTTGGCCCATCCAATCGAGGTCGGGCATGCCGGCACGCGCCTCGTTGTCGGCCGACTTCACATCGACTGCGCCGGCGATGCTGACGTCGAAGTCGATTCGGTCGTTGTAGAAAAGCCGCCCGCGCAGCAGGCCGGATTCTTCCGAGCGAAACACCCGGCCGCGATAGACGAAGTACGGCAGCGGCAGGATGCGCGTGCGGTACTCATCCGCCGCCGGATAGTCGGGCGCGTAGCCGGCACCGACCGCAACGCCCAGCTCCCACAACGGAAGCGTGCGCGTGGCCGCAGTAGTCTGCGTTTGCGCCATCGCCGCGCCGGCGCAAATGGAAAGCGCCATGACCGGCGCCACCAAAATACGAAGTACCAAACCCCACCTCCCCGCCGCGCGCGACTTTGGCACACGTCTCACTTGGCTCCAACATCTTGGAGGACGGCGCCGCAACGGAATGGGCGACAGTGCCGACTGCCGCCCATTCCGCAACGTAGTCAATGGTGGCGATCGAAGGGTTCGCCCGGCTTTGTGCTGCCGCCGTCGCTGCGGCGCCCCGTGCTCGCCGCGGCAGCTGCGTGTTCCAGCTTGGGGCGCGCCTCTTTGCCGCGTTGGTACCAGCTGCGCACGATCTCCGCCGCCGTCTCCCGGCCGCCGAGTCCGAACGCCAGTGCCAACGCCACCGCAACCGCGCCGACCACGGCCATGAACAGGGTGTTCACAAGTTCCGTGGCGATGCCGATCTGGTTCACGGCCACCACGATGGCAAACGCCCACACCGCTCCGCGCGCCAGGTTGGCCAACAGGTCGGGGCGCTGCAAGCCGCCCTGGGCCGCGGCGCCCCGGACAATGCCGGCAAGTGCATTTGCCAACAAGCCGCCGACGACGAGGACGACGAGAGCGACCACCACCTGCGGCAGCCACAACAGGAATTGCTGCAAAATGCCCGACACCGCGGGGAGGCCGAGCGCATCGAAGGCGACCACCAGCGCAATCAGTCGGACGAACCACTTGGCGACAAGGGCCAGGAATCCCGACGCATCGGTCTCGACACCACTGCTGCGCACGAACCCGCTGAATCCGGAGCGTTCCGCCAGCGCGTCGAACTGCACGCGCCGCAAAAGCATGGCAACGCCTTTCGCAATGAGGCTTGCCAGGAACCAGCCGACGAGGAGGATGACGGCGAAGCCCAGAATGCGGGGTAGCGCCGCAAACAGCATGGCCAGCGCCGCCGCCATTGAAGTCAGCGTTGCTTCTCCCCAGTCGCGAATACCGGTCGTGTCCATGAGACCTCCGGGAAATACAGTGGAGCAAGGGAGTCAGTCTTGGCACCGCACCGCTGGTCCGCAACGTTGCAAAGGCCTGAGCGTGGGTAGGGTTCGTGGTACCCCGGCCGCGAGTCGCGCAAATCAGATGCAGCAAACGGCCAAGCTGCCGGTACACTGCTCCCATGAATACGACACGCTTACGCGCCGCCGGCGGCGCGTATCAGGAGGCCGGCACGCGCGCCCGGATCGCATGGGCGCTCTTTGACTGGGGAAACTCTGCCTACGCGACGCTGATCGTCACATTCGTGTTCGCGACGTACTTCGCCCTCGCGGTGGTCAAGGACCCGGTCGCCGGCCAGCAGGCGTGGAGCTGGGCGGCCAGTGCGAGCGGATTGCTGGTTGCGGTGCTGGCCCCCGTGTTGGGTGCCGTGGCGGACGCGGGCGGTCGGCGCAAGCCGTGGCTTGTGGTGTTCACCGGCGTGGCGGTGTTCGGCACGGCAATGCTGTGGTGGACAAAGGCCGATCCGGCGTTCATTGCCTGGGGCATGCTGTTCTATGCGATCAGCAACCTGGGCATCGAGTTTGGTGTCGTGTTCGCGAACGCCATGTTGCCCGACCTGGTGCCGCCCTCCCGCATCGGCCGGTGGAGCGGATGGGCGTGGGGCCTGGGGTACACCGGCGGCATCGTGTCGATGGCGATTGCGCTGGTGGCATTCGTTCAGGCCGAGCAGCCGTGGTTCGGTCTCGACAAGGAAACCTTCGAGCACATCCGCATCGTTGCACCGATGGCGGCGCTGTGGCTCGCGGTCTTCGCCGCGCCGCTGTTCTTGTTCACCCCCGACCGCCCGGCTCGCGCTGGCGGCCTGGGCAGGCACGTGCGTGATGGCCTGCGCACTCTGGTCACAACGCTGCGCCACGTGCGGCAGCATGCCAACATCGTGCGCTTCCTGATTGCGAACATGATCTACACGGACGGTCTGGTCACGATCTTCATCGTCGGCGGCATCTTCGCGGCAGGCGTGTTCGGGTTGTCGCAGACCGATGTTCTGGTGTTCGGCATCGTGCTGAACCTGACCGGTGGAATCGGCGCCGCAGCCTTTGGCTGGGTGGACGATCGCATCGGGCCAAGACGCACCGTTCTGATCGCGCTGGTCGGGTTGTTCATCACCGCTGCCGGCGCAGTAAGCGCGCCCAGCGCGACGCTGTTCTGGATCTTCGGCTCGGCGCTTGGCCTGTTCGTGGGACCGGTGCAGTCGGCGGGGCGTTCCTTCATGGCGCGCCTGACCCCGCCGGAGATGAGCACCGAGTTCTTCGGCCTTTACGCGCTGTCGGGCCGCGTGACGGCATTCATGGGCCCCGCTCTGGTGGCCACCGTGACCGCGGCGACGGGCAGCCAGCGGTGGGGGCTGTCGGTGCTGCTGCTGTCGTTCGTCGTCGGCGGCGCGGTGTTGTGGACGGTGCGCGAACCGGCGGCGTCTTAGCGCAGTTCGCGGAGCGCCGCCCTCGCGCGCGCCAACGGCTCTTTCCAGTCCCCGGGCTCCGGCTGGCGAAACAACCGCGCCGTCGGGTACCAGGGGCTATCGTCCCGGCCAAGCAACCAGCGCCAGGTGGGTGCGAAAGGCAGCAGGATCCACACGGGCCGCCCGAGGGCGCCAGCCAGGTGCGCGGCCGCCGTGTCCACCGTCAGCACCACATCGAGGTTCTCCAGCACCCCCGCGGTGTCCGCGAAATCGCCGAGTTCGAGGTTGCGGATGTGGGGGTGGCGGGCAAGTTCCTTGGCATCGGTGGGGCGCACCTCTTTCTGCAGACCGAGGAACTCCACGTCGGCGTCGCAGGCACGCGCGAAGTCGTCCAGCCGGAGCGAGCGCTGGTCGTTGTCGATACTGCGACTCCCGGCCCAAACCACGCCCACGCGCGGCTTGGTCTTCGGGCCGAGACGTTGGCGCCACGCCGACACACGGTCGGCCGGCGCCCGCAGGTACGGCACCTGCGCGGGGATACTTTCCAGTGTGGTGCCGAAAGCCAGCGGCAGGCTCAGCAGCGGACAGTGCACGTCGAACGCCGGCAGGGCATCGCCGCGCGCCACCACCTGGTCGATGCCGTCCATGCCGCTGAACAGAGAGGCGAGCTGGGGCTGTACCTCCAGCACGACACGGGCGCCGCGCTGCGCGACGAGCGGTGCGTACCGGCAGAATTGCAGCGTGTCGCCAAAGCCCTGCTCGGCGTGCAGCAAGATGGTCTTGCCGGCCAAAGGCTCCGTGCCGCTCCATTGGGGCTGTTCGAACGTGCGTGCGAGATGCGCCACGTTCGGCAGCTGCCAACGCGATTCGTACAAAGGCCATGCAGCGGCGTAGTCACCCATCAGCAGGCGGCAAAGCGCATCGTTGGTGCGGAAGAGCGGATTGTCGCCGGCCAGGGAATACGCCGTGCCGTAAGCCGCCAGCGCTTCGGCGGTGCGACCCTGTTCCTGCAACGCGTTGCCGCGGTTGTTCCACGGGTCCGCGCGCAGCGGCGCGATGTCGGTAGCGCGCGCGAAGGCGTCGGCCGCTTCGCTGTACCGATGCATTCGCATCAGAACGTTGCCGACCCCGTAGGCGGCGTCGGCGTGGTTAGGGTTCCGCGCGAGCGCCTGCTGGTAGCTGGCGAGCGCATCTTCCGGGCGCTGCAACTCGGCAAGGGCGATGCCGCGGTTGTAGTGGATTTGCGTGCGGCCGGGTTCCAGGCGCAGGGCGCGATCGTAGGCGGCGACGGCCTGTTCCGCGCGCCCCAACTGCATCAACGCGTTGCCGTAGGCGCC
>CAXRHS010000876.1:0-2048 GCA_964230235.1 Myxococcota bacterium | reverse complement strand
GCGGTGCCGACCTTGGCGACGACCGGCGTATCTTTCAGGTCTCCGTAGGCACCGGTCTTGGCGACGTCGGCGAGCGCTGCGGTCTTTGCGTAGACCCCAAGGTCTGCCGTCTTGGCGTAGGGCGCCAGGTCCGGGGCGCCCTTGAGGTCGCTGTAGTTGCCTGACTGAGCGATTTTGGACAGTTCCGACGCCTTCGCGAACGGCTGCAAGATCGCCGGGTCGAGGTGACCGACCTTGATGCAGCCCGAGCAATCCAGCGCTTCAGCGACTTCTGCGCGGATCGCAAACGGCACCCCGGCAATCGGCCGACGCGGCAATTCGGCGTCGCTGCCGATCTGCAACCCGACCCAAGCCGCCGGCAGGTTCAGCGCGGCCGCGGACAGCGGGGTCTTGGCGCCCAGCACCTGGCTGAACTGACCGCCCTTGACCGCCAAGGTGACGCCCGACTCGCTCCACACCGCGGTGCCGCCGGTTTCGGCGGCGTAGATGCCGACCGTCGCCATGTAGTTGCCGTCCGCGACCGGACCACCGCCGGCCGAGAAAAGCACACCCTCCATCGCGGTGGTGGCAGGGACCGAAGCGTGCGCGGGAGCGGTCAGAGCCAGCACCGCGAGTGCGCTCCAAGCGCTGCGGGTCAAACGAGACAGAACCATGGAAACCTCCGATTGAACTGACCGATGCCTGCCGTCCTGCGGCCAAAGGACTGGACGGCGGCATGTGCGTACGAGCGACCGGGGCAAGATGGCCCAGCGGTCGCTTTCGCGTGCACGTTGGACCCAATGCGTCGCAGTGTCAAGGGTCAAGGGCTGTCCCAGGGTGAGATCGGGCCTGGTGGCCCACGCACAGGACGCTTGCCGCCATTGGCCGTCGCTCATTGTGTCAGCGCTCACCGGATTGGGCCTTGGTCGTCGCCCTCATCCGTATCTCGGCTCATCGCCCGCAGCCACCCTGGCCCACGCGGCCGCGAAAAGGGTGTGAATCGGCCGCAGCGGCAGGACGCGACGCAGAGACGGCGCGGCGCCCTGCCAGTACAGCGGCACTTTCCAGGTCTCAAGCGGCAGGTCCGGCGCTTTGCGGGGATCCCAACCGCCGGGCAAAAAATCTTCGCGGCCCGCCCGCGGCCGCTTGGCCTGCAAAACCAGCTTCTTTTCGCGAAGACCCGCCCTGTGGGCCTTGAGCTGCGCGGCGGTCTGGCCATTCCAGGTCTGCAAGTTCTTGGTCGTTGGTTCGGCCAGCGCCAGCAACTGCAAATACAGTCCTGCAACGTCGCGCGACACGCCAAGCTTTGTAGCGGCGGCGTCTACGGTTTCGGGTGCTGCTGCGCGCGGGTCCATTTCCCAGCCACCTTCCACCACGGGCGTGGCGGCGGCGCGCTCGACAAGCGCAGTTGCGTCGTCGCTCAGTACAAATGCCAAGGCCGCGGGCAGGTAGTCCGCGCTGCAATAGCAGTGCTCGGCCAGCTTGAACAGCAGGTCATCCGGCACCAGGGCCTGCATCTGCGCGGGACGGAACGCAAAGTCGGCGTAGTCCTCTCCCAGCACGTAGACATAGCGGCCAGCGTCAAAGGCCTTGAGTGGCTCGCCCTCGTCGTCGCCAGGCGGCAAGGCATAGGTAGCGCCGCCGAGTGACTTGACCAGCGCCTTGAGCGCCTTGGCAGCTTTCGGGCTTTCCGTGTCCCAGCGGCCGACCGGCAACAACAGCTCAGGGTTGCGGAGCCGTTCGCGGATCTTGGTCAGGGCCAGCGGCAACGTTTTGCGCGCGGTGTGGCCCGCCGGCAGTTGAGTGCCGAGCCACGCCAGCAGGCGCGCGCAATCGACCACGAGATCGGCGTCGAAGTGCGGACCGTCGGTTTTGCACATCGGGTCGCCATCGCGGTCGACGTACCACTGGGAATCGACGGTCAACACTGCGCTTGCCGCCGGGTCGGTCAGGGCCGCCAGCGCCCCGTGTGCGTCGTTCAGGTCCGGCAGCGCAGCGTCGACCAGCGCCACAAGCTCCGCCAGCGCGGCGTCATGTGGGGTGTGCGAAGCCAGCCAGGCGGCGGCAAG
>CAXRHS010000875.1:0-2582 GCA_964230235.1 Myxococcota bacterium | reverse complement strand
TCGCAGTCGTTGTCTTTGCCGTCGCAGCTGACTTCGCTGCCTTCGTAGCCTTCGGGCTTGGTCCGCGGCTTGCCAGCGGCGTCTTTGGGGGCGGCGGTCTTGGCCGTCCATTTCCAGGCGCTGCACACGGCGACGTTGCTTTTGACCGCGCAGGTGCCGGTCCAGCCGCCGCACACGCCCCTGGTCTGGCACGGATTCGGATTGCAGGGGTCAAAGCCGCTTTGCTGGTTGACGTTGACCGTGCAGCCAGCGGCCATCGCCACAAGCGCCGCCACCAGCCACGGCTGGATTTTGGACCCGATTGGCGGCATGCGAACACCCATGGGATCAGAAACTCCAATGCAGGCCGAACCCTTGCGGCTGCAGCGTGACTTTGGGCGGCTGGCGCAAGGCGCGCGCAAGCGACGGCTGTGCGCCCGCGCTGGCACCCAGCTTGGGCCCCGGATCGTCTTGCGGCTTGTCTTCGGGTGCCAGCCACCACCACAGCGTGCCGAGCGCGACCAGCGCGCCGCCGCCGATGAAGGCGTAGTTGGCCAGCCTGGCATTGTCTTGCGCGCTGGTCACGTGCTCGCCCAGTTGCGCGTCGTACTGGCTCTTGGGCAGCTTCTGGTTGACCAGATCGTTCGCAGCAAGCCCGTTTTGCGCAGCCTGGAAGCCGAACCAGCCACCAGCGCCGATGCCCGCCACGCCCAGCACCGACAGGCCGAGCGGGCCCCAGGTATGCGCTGCCGACCGCTTGGGCGTCTTGTCCATGTTGAACTGCACCACCGGCCCTTCTGGCTCGGGCGTCTTCCTGTCGTCGGGCAAGGTGCCGTCGTCGGGGCGCTTCTGGCGCGGCCGCGGGTCGGCCAACTGTGGGCCGGTGTCTTCCACGCTCAGCGCCACCGCAACCAACTCCGCGCCGTCGGGCTGCAGCGTGACGGTCTGCAACTCGCTTTGGTAGCCCCTGGCGGTGCTGTGCACGGCCCAGGTGCCCGGTTGCAAGAACACCCAGCCAGTGCCGAGCACCACCCGGTCGTAGCCCCGGCCCGCCAGCTTGGGGTCGCGCGGCGGATCGCCCGGCTGTTGGCGGCTCAGTTCGACGCGGGCACCTTCGGGGATGACCTGAACCGTGACCCGCACCAAACCCGGCGGCACCAGCGGCTCCAAGCGGGCGACCTCCTGGTCGGTGCGCGCCCGCTCGTCCGGCGGCAATTCGTGCAACAAGGCCTGCCGCAAAGCGTCGTGGGCTTCGGCGTAGAGCTTGGCGCGCTCGGCCGACCTGGCAGCCGCGAGCAGGTATTCCACCGCCGGATGCTTGCGGTAGGCGGCGCGAAAGTGCTCGGCGGCGACCTCGTCCAGGCCGCCGCGGGCCTCGACCCGACCCAGCGCAGACAGGCGCAGCGAGGCGACGTAGCGCTCGGTTGGCGAGCCTTCGCCGCCCGGTCGGCCGGTCGCCAGCGTGCCGCCGGTCGCGCCGCCGCAGCCCACCAGCGTCAGCACGATGGTCAGGCACAGCGCGGCCGCGCGCGCAGCCAGACCGCAGGATCCGCGGCGCAGTGGTGGGCCGACGCGGCCAGCAGGCCGACGGGCGTCCGTTGCGTCAGTAGCGGGCAAGGGCAGAATCGGCAACGCGTCAGCTGGGGGAAGCGGGGGAAGTCGGCGCCCGTCCCATGCGCGCAGCCTATGCCCAGCGCGCCAACGTGTCAACGAAAACGCCCGACTGGCAGGCGGCACGCCTTGGGTCATTTACTGGCCGGGCAAGTGCGCACGATCTGATCGCGGCCGGCGCGGTAGCGGCCGTCGGCGAGCAGGCCACCGTCGGCAACGACCCGATCCAACACCCAATTGGCCGACATCGGGCCGAACCAGGGCGGCGGCGCGCCGACCCACGGCTCCAGCGCCAGGCCCGGTTGCGCGACCGGCCCGAGCACCAACCGCCGAACCTGGCTCTGGCCTTTGCCCGGCGCTTGCACCGCGACCAGCAGGCGATCCTTGTGGCCCGGCGCGCCAAACAGCGCGATGCGGCCCGCGGTCACCGTCGGGTCGCTAGCGGCGAGCTCCCACTTGGGCTTTTCGCCCAGCTGCAGCGACCACAATTGCAGCTGGCCATCGACCACTGCCACCACCACCCGGTTCGCCAGGGGGTCGTGGGTGGCGGCCGCGCCACGTTTCCACAGCGGGCCCGGGCCGTCGGCGGTCTTCCACAGCTGTTGGGGGGCCGCGGCCCAATCCAGCCGCCACAGGCTGGCCTGGTCATCGGTGGTCGAACCGCCAAACAGGTACGACACGTTGGCGTCGAGCGTGCTGGCCAGTGCGGCGTCCGCGCGGATCTTTGGCAAAAGGCCGCCGATCGCGGCCGGGATTTCGCCCAGGCTCTGATTGGCCACGTTGACGGCCATGCCGCCCGGTGCCGCCGGCAGCGCCGGGTTGGCCAGCAAGGCCGCCGCGCCGTCGCCGATCGCGGAGCCGGCGCCGGCAAAGTACAGCAGGTGGGTGCCACCTGGACCGGGCGGCGCCGCACCGAACGCCTGACCGGCGGTCAAGGCCGATGCGTGGCGCTGCCAGCCCGTGGCCGCCGACCACGACCACGCCGTGGCCTG
>CAXRHS010000874.1:0-4528 GCA_964230235.1 Myxococcota bacterium | reverse complement strand
TGCCAAGAACGCGGACCTCGGCCGGCACCGCGGCCAGATCCGCCCCGCGCAAGCCATCGGCGACCACCACCACGCCCCAATGACCGGCAAACGCATCCGCGGTCCACGGCCCACTTTGCAGGGCCAACGGCGGCAGCGGGTCGCCTGGACGCAAAAGCCACGCTTTGGGCATCAAAAGCTGTTGCCGATGGTGAACTCGAACACCAACGGCTGCTCGTTGGGCTTGGGCGCGATCGGCACGCCCCACTCAAAGCGCAGCGGGCCCACCGGCGAGAACCAGCGGATGCCCCAGCCAAAGCTCATGCGCATCTCGGCCAGTTCGACTTTTTGGCCCTCGCCAAAGGCGTTGCCGATGTCAAAGAACAGCAGCCCGCGCAGGTTGAGCGGTGCCTTGACGATCGGCACCTCGATTTCGTTGTTCAGGTACAGCTGGCTCAGGCCGCCGACGTTGAAGCCCGACAAGCTGGAACTGGGGTCGCTCGACGCCGGGATGGCAATCTGCGGACCCAAGGAATTGCGTGAAAATCCGCGGATATTGAAAATGCCGCCGATGAAGTAGCGTTCGAAAAGCGGCACGCTTCTGCCCTTGGGGGCGGCAATCGATCCGCCGACCAGGTTGAAGCGCAGCACGCCGTCCAACGGCAGCGGAATGAAGCGGCGGATGCGCATCGACAGCCGCGTGTAGACATTGTCGCTGCCCAGCACGTCGCTGGCCCACTCAGCGGTCGTCGACGCAAACCAGCCGGTAGTCGGGAACATGCGGTCGTCGCGCGAGTCGTAGCTGAGCGTGAGCTTGAGCGCGCTGGTCAAGCCGCTGGTGAAAAGCGACGCAATCGGCACATCGGTGCGCCCCGACAAGCCGCCGATCTTGCTCTGCACCTGCTCGCCCGTGTAGCCCATGTCGACGTGCAGTTGCGGCGTCAGCCGGTAGCCCCACGACATGCCGCCGCCGGTGGCGGTGCGCGAAAAGTCGGTGTACAGCTGGTCAAAGCGGTAGAGATCCAACGAAAACGTGACGTTGCTGTCCAAGAACGCCGGCTCCCAGAAGCTGGCTTGAAAAATGGTCCGGATGCTCGACAACTGGCCCTGGACGCTGATCCGCTGGCCGCGGCCGAGGAAATTGTCTTTGGCGATCTGCACGGTGCCGATAAAGTTGTCGACGCTCGAAAAGCCCATGCCGACCTGAAAACTGCCGGTCGTGCGCTCTTTGAGGTCGATGACCACATCGAGCACCTGCGGGATGGCGGTCGCCTTGGTCTTGATCTCGACCTTTTCGAAATAGCCCAGCCGCTGGATCATCCGCTGCGAAGTCTGGATTTTCTCTTCGCTGTACTGCTCGCCCTCCACAAAGGTCAGTTCGCGGCGAATCACCTTGTCGCGGGTGCTGGTACCGCCAGCCAGCGAGATCTGGCCGAAAAAGCAGCGCTTGCCCTTTTGCACGTAGTAGGTCCAGTCCAGGATTTTCTTGTCGCTATCGGGGCTGGGCCGGTTTTCGACCGTGGCGTGGGCGTAGCCGACGTTCTTTTGCGCATCGCGGATGCGCTGACCGTCTTGCTGCACCAGTGCATAGTTGAAAATCTGCCCGGGTTTGAGTCCGAGCGTCGGCACCAGTTTTTCGCCGGGCTCCACGCTGTCGCCCTCGATGGTGACCTTGCCGACCGTAAATTGCGGACCCTCGTGGATGCGGATGGTAATCGTAATGTACTTCATGTCGGCCGACAGGCTCACGATCGGATCGTCGATCTTGGCCTGGATGTAGCCGCGGGTCAGGTACAGGTACTGGATGTACTGGACGTCGGTGTCCAGGTTTTCCGGTTTGAAGTTGCCGCCTTTGCCGACAAGCGAGGTCAGCTTGCCCTCCTCGGTGCGCAGCACGGCCTTGATGTCGTCGTCGCCGATGCCCTCGTTGCCGAGCAGGCGCACCTGCCGCACCTTGACCTCGGCGCGCTCGACGACGTCGAACACCACCTTGACCTGGTTCTGCGGCATCGGCTCGGTGTGGTACGCGACGTTGGCCAGAAAAAAGCCCTCGTCGCGGTAGTGGTCGCGAATCTTGGCGACGTTGCTGGCCGCGTCCTGCGGCGCGTACAGGTTGTTCAGGCGCAGGTCTACGACCTTCATCACGCTTTCGGTGCTCTGCTCCTGGTTGCCGCGGATCTCGATGGCGGCAATCGACGGCCGCTCCAGCACCTGGTAGCGCAGTTCGACCCCGACCTCATCCGGCGGCGCGTCCTTGGCGGGCACCAGCCGCAGCAGGCCCGCGCGGACGTCGTCGAAAAGGCCCATGTTCATCAAGCGCTTGACGTCTTCGGCGACTTTTTGCGGGTCCAGCAGTTCGCCAGCCCGACTGCGCACCTGGTTGCCGACCGTGGTCTTGTCGACGCGCTCGATGCCGCCCAGGGTCACCCGCACGATCCGCAAGGGCGTCGCAGAGTTCTCTTCGCGCACGACCTCCAGTTCCGGTTCTGGCTTCTTGTCCGGCTTCTTGTCCTCGTCGTCGCCCGACAGAGCGCCGCGGCCAAACAGGCCATCGGCCAACGCTGGCGCCGCAACAGCCCACACGGTGACTGCAACGACGCACGCGACAAGGTGGGCGATTCGCTTCACGCTTGCGCCTCCTGCACCGGCACGGTTTCCGCCGCCGGTTCGGCGTCGTCCACAAAGCGTCCATCGAGCATCCGCACCACCTTGCGCATGCGCCGCGCCAATTCCTGATTGTGCGACACGACCACGAACGCCGTGCCGGTCTCGCGGTTCAGTTCTTCAAGCAGCGCGTGCATCTCTTCGGCAGTGCGGCCGTCGAGGTTGCCGGTGGGTTCGTCAGCAAGCACGACTTTGGGTTGCATCACCAGCGCGCGCGCCAGCGCCACTCGTTGCTGTTCGCCGCCCGAAAGTTCACCGGGATGGTGATCCATGCGGTCGCCCAGGCCCACGCGCTGCAGCAACTCGCGCGCCCTGGCTTGCGCCGGCCGCTGGGCCGTCCGGGCGATGAGCGCGGGCATCAGCACGTTCTCAAACGCGGTCATTTCGGGAAGCAAGTGGTGAAATTGAAACACGAATCCGACGAAACGATTGCGAAAGGCGGCAAGTTCCTGGTCGGCCAGGTGGTCGAGGCGCTGGCCGTCGTAGCGGATCTCACCGCGGCTCGGCGCGTCCAGCGTGCCGAGCAGGTGCAGCAGGGTCGATTTGCCGGAACCCGATCGTCCGACAATGCCGACCATGTCGCCAGCGTACAACGAAAAATCGATGCCTTTCAAGACGTCGATGCGGCGGTTGCCAAGGTCAAACCACTTGCAAACGCCGGTGGCCTGCACCAGGGGATCGCGATCAGCCATGGCGCAGGCCTTCCAACGGGTGCAGCCGCGCGGCACCGCGGGCCGGAAAGTAGGTGGCCAGCAGCGAAATGGCCAGCGACGCCGCCACCACTGCGACAATCTCGCCGACGTGCAACCGGACCGGCAACGTGCGGACGTAGTAGGCTTCGGGCAGCTGAATGCCAAGCAGTTCAACAAGCTTGCATGTGCCGATGCCGAGTACCAGGCCGGCCGCCGTGCCGATGACTCCAATTGCGCCGCCCATCTGCACGAACGCGGACCGGACCGACGCCGCGCCCGCGCCCATGGCCCGCAACATCGCGATACTGTCGTGTTTTTGCAGGATCACCATGGTCAAGGCTGACACGATCGAAAAGGCCGCGACCAGGATGATGAGGCCGAGCACCAGGAAGATCACCAACCGCTCAAACGCCAGCGCCGAAAACAGCGAGCGGTTCAATTGGCGCCAATCCAACACTTCCAGGGGCTTGCTGCCCGGCGGCGCCGGCGGAGCCGCCTTGGTCAGCGCCGCGCGCAGCCGTTCGACCACTGCATCCGGGTTTTCAGGCTCGGTCAGCCGCAGCTCGAGCACGTTGGCCTCGCCTTCCAAGTTGAAGTAGCGGGCGGCCTCGTCAATGGTCATGTAGGCGACTTTGCTGTCGGCTTCGTACAGGCCCGTCTCAAAGGTGCCGGCGATGCGGAAGGTGCGCACGCGCGGTCGCAGCCCGGTGGGGCCGATGTCGCCGTCCGGGGTCACGACCTCGACCTTGTCGCCGACCTCTGCCTGCAGCGTGCGCGCCAACTCCACCCCGACCAGCAGACCTGGCGCCACCGGGGCGTCGATGGCCTCGCGGGTGGCGTCGGGCAGGTCGTCGTCGGCGCCCAACAGACCGCCCAGGCCTCGCACAGTGTTCGGCCGGTCCAAGCTTGGCGGGGGCCGTTGGCCCGCCCCGATGGGCTCGCTGCCCAGGTCGAGCGGTGCAGGCGCGCTGTCCGGATTGGCCGGCGCCTTGATGTGGTCGCCGTCGGAGCCGAGCAGCACCATGCCCGGCAGTTTTTCGCGCTTGGCCTCGGTCGGCTGTGGCGGCGGCTCTGCCGCAGGCCCTGGCGGCAACTGGCCCAGCGCCTTGAAAACGTCCGCGGCGTCGCTGGCCGGCGCGGCCGTAGCGGTGGTCGGCGCAGCTGGCGGCACCGCGGGCACATCCTCGGCCATC
>CAXRHS010000873.1:0-4688 GCA_964230235.1 Myxococcota bacterium | reverse complement strand
AGTGCGCGCCTGCAACTCTGCGACCACGTGGTGGCTGATTTCGCGGGCATCGCTGTCGGGCCGCATCACCAGCGGATCGCCACAGGTGATGTGGACACGGCCAAGCGATACTTCGCCGCGCACCATGCCGGTCGCCCACTCGAGCAGCGCCGACAGTTTCATCTTGGCTTTGGGGGCGCCCGACAATTCGCGGGCCAGCGCCTGCTCTTCGGGAACGCGGTCGTAGGTAATCGCGATTGGCAGCAGCGTAAAAGTCTCGCCGGTGCCTTGCAGACAGCGCAGCATGCCGGTCTTGGGCGGCAAGAACTGCCGGGACCGCGAGCGCGCGCCTTCGATGAAGAACTGAATGGTCTCGCGGTTCTCGACCAGCTGGTGCACGTGGCGGGTCAGTTCCGGGTCGGGTCTGCCGCCGCCGCGCTTGAGGTAGAAGGCCTGGGTCTTCTTGAAAAGCTGACCCAGCAGCGGGATGCGCGAGAACTCTTCTGCCGCCGCGATGTGCGGAATTGCGATGCCCAGGTCGGGCCGCGCGAAAAACAGGTACGAGACCAGCAAAAAGTCCATGTAGGACCGGTGGTTGGGCACCAGGACCAGCAGGCTGCCGGGCGCGGCGTTGCTGACGGCCCGCTCAAAACTGGGTCGGTCAAAGGTGATGGCGTGGGTGATCTGGCGCATCGCCTTGCGCACGGTCAGCGCGCTCAAGCGAATCGCCCAGTTGCCGTGCGGTTGGTTCATCGCCCACTGCCAGTCGGTCAGGGCGTCATCTTTGTGCTTGCGGCCGGCGATGAGCATTTCGCTCTCGTCTTTCTTGAGCAAGTACCGGTAGATGCCGCGACACGACGTCTCCGCATACTCCTCGCGACGAAAAAGTGGGTCGTCGAGCGGCTCGGACGCGCGGAAATCGAAGGTCAGCGACGTGAAGTAGGGAAACTGGTCGTTCAGGCTTTGCAGCTTGTCCGCCAGGCGCGTCGCCTGCTTGGCGAGCTTGGGGTTGCCGGAAAGCGTCGCAAAGGTCGCCGCGAGGCGCGTCGGCACGTCGTGGTGGCGCATGGCCACCGCTTTGAACTGCGCGTCGCTGGCCTTGCCGATGTAGTACAGGCCGGGCGTGCGATCGACCGGGTGACTGCGGTAGAAGCGCGCGATGATCTCGGAGAGGGTGTCGACGCGGCACGAGTGCTGCAACCCGGCGACCGCATAGCGGATATGCGGATGCTGCAACGGAGCCGCGCCAAAAGTAGTGTCGATGACCCGGTCCGAGACGATGTCGCACGGCACCACGTCCAAGCGGCTGGCCCGGTCGCCAACCAGCGCGCGCATGTAGCCGGCGCCGATCATCAGCGCAAAGCCGGCAAACGCCGCCGCTGAGTCGATCCAGCCTGGAAAGGGATAGCGCCACGTCGCCGACACCACGCTCGGGCGCACGATCGCCAATTCGACGTTGCCGCGCCGCTCCATCAGCAGCTGCTCGGCCACACATTTGGTGAACGTGTAGGTGTTCGGGTGGCCGGTCTCAGCCAGCAGGGCTTTCTCGTCGGCGGTGCCGTCCAAGATCGACTGGTAGATGGCGAGCGGCGCGTGCGGCAATGGCACCAGGGTTTCGGTGCACGGCTGTTGGCGCCAAGGCGTGACATAGGCGGTTGAGACCGACGTCATCCGAACCAACTTCTGGCAGCGGCGCGCGACCTCCAGCATGTTCAGGGCGCTGGTGATGTTGGCGGCCGCCGCGTCTGCGATCGGCAGGTCGAATTCCACCGAGGCGGCACAGTGCACGATGTGGGTCACGTGCCGGGTCAGGTGCTCAAGGTCGTGCGCCGCAAAGCCGCAGTCGCGATGGGTCAATTCGCCGGTCACGGCGCGCACGGCATCGGTCCAGCCAGGTGGCAGCAGTTCAAAGCAGCGCGAAGCGGCGATCTCGTCGGTAAAGCGCTCTTGCGGGGTCTTGCCCTTCTTGGCGCGAATCAGCACGTACACCGTGTCGATGCCGAGTTCGCCTTTTCGCCGCAGCAGTTCTTCGAGCACCACTTTGCCGACAAAGCCGGTGGCGCCCGTCAAAAGAACATGGGCAGTCATGGGTTGCGCGATGCGCATGCGGACTCCGATAGGTTGCGTGCGACGCGCCCCCCTGCGGTCAGGTCGCTCGCCAGCTCAAGGGGTCGCCGAGCGCGCGCTACGGGCGGCGTGCGGCAACGATCTGCAAATTCGCGCGGTTGGCTCCAAGCGGCTTCCGCGGTCAGGCATAGTCGCCCGCCGCGCGGCCCGCGTTCTGGTTGCCAGCGCCGAAGATATTCTGAGGATCCACGGCCTTCTTGAGGGCGTCGTGCATCTGCAACGCCGCTGGGCTGAGGATCTGGTGCATGAAGTGCTGGCGGAGCTTGCCAACGCCGTGGTGGTGCGACAACGAGCCGCCGGAGCGCAGAATTTCTTCGCGGGCGACGTTTTCGATTTCGTGAAAAGTGTGGGTCGGGTTCGCCAAGCCCTTGTAGCTGAAGGCGAAGTAGAAATACACGCACGCCCCGGTATCGTAGACCTGGGTGACGCGGGCGGTGATGAACGGCAGGCCCGGCAGCCCGTGTGCTTTGTGCTCTTGCAGCACGCGTCGCTTGACGTTGTCGACCATGGTCGTGAGCTTGGACCACGGCACGCTGGTCTCGAACGACTCGGCGATAACCCAGTGATCCATCACGAAGTCGCGGATGTAGGCGATTCCCCAGGTCAGCTGGTAGCCGCGCTGGCCGTTCTCCGCGCCAGCGGGAAAGCCGCTGTGCTTCTTGGCGATTTCGTAGACGAGCGCTTCCTGCGCGGCGACTTCGCGCTTGTTGCCTTCGAACACCAGCGTGCACGCCGTCATCTGGTTGACATCGAAGCCCTGGATCTTGGTGACAAAGAGCTTCTCTGCCTTGGACTTGTGCACTTTCCAGCCTTTGGCCGCAGGTTTGAGCGCCTGGCCGAACTGGAACTGCAGTTTGTCCATCAGGCGCACGCTGGCGGGCCAGTTGCCGGCCTGGGCCAGTTCGTACATGAAAGCGACGCCGGTCTCGAAGTCCGGAAACAGGATCGAGCCGTACTTCTGCACCTCTGGCAGGGGGAAGAGCTTGACCACGCAACTGGTGATGATGCCAAGCTTGCCCTCGGATCCGAGCATCCACAGCCGCGGGTCGATGCCGATGCTTTCGCGCGGGGCGACTTCCGCGCGCTGCAGGATGCCTTGCGGGGTCACGGCGGTCACGTCGAGCAGCAGGTCCTCGATGTTGCCGTATTTGTTCTTCTTCATCCCGGAGGCATGGGTCGCCACCCAGCCGCCCATGGTGCTGAACTCGACGCTGTCCGGCTCATGGCCCATGGTAAAGCCATGGTTCTTGAGCAACTCCATGATGTGGCGGCCGACCGCGCCCGCCTCGATGCAGGCCATGCGGTTGACGGGGTCGATCCAGCGCACCTTGTTCATGCGCCGCAGGTCCACCGACACAATGGTGCGCTTTTCGCCGATCGGGCAGCGCAAGGCGTCGGTGACGTTGGTGCCGCCGCCGTAGGGGATGAGCACGACGTCATGGGCCAGCGCGGCCTGGGTCAGCTGTACGACTTGCTGTTCGCTCGCTGGGTACACCACCAGATCGGGCACGCGCGGCAAGGTGCCATACTTGATGGCGTACATCTCTTCTTGGGTGTGGCCGTGACCGCGGCGCAGGCGGGCGCGGTCGTCGGTGGTGCGCTGGTCAGGTTGCAGAAAGGCCGCAATGGCCTTGTTGAATTCCGGGTTTTCAATCGGAGCAGGCACTTGCGGCGGAAACGCGTACGGGTGTTTGTCATCCGGCCGCAACTCCAGCTGCATCACCCCGCGGATCCACGGCATCAGGCCTGGCAACGGTTCGCCGCACAGCAGGTAGCGGCCGCCGGTCAGCACCACCGACGAGTCGGCGCGCGCCTCAAAGCGGGTGTCGGCAAAGCCCCAGGTGGCGTCGCTTTCGTCTTCGTCTTTGGGCTCGGGCAGCGGCGGCGGCACGAACCGCGGGTCGGCCGCGCCCTGCGGACTGCTGCCGCGGGGCACGAACAGGCTACGCAACTGGCGCGCCCGCTGGACGGCGGTTGCGCCGACGGAAACCAGTTTTTCGGGATCGATCAGGTCGGCGGGTTTCATCGGGTTCCGGGGGATTCGGCTCGGGGTGCGCTGGGTTGGGCCGAAAATCGGGGGCGCGGACTCTAATCGCAACAGCCGAGATGCGCAAGGCCTTTTTGCGGGCACGCGCAACATTTTGGGCCCGCGTTTGCGCTTTGGTGACGCAACAGCGATGCCGCTGTGACGCGACGGTGACACAAAAACGCCGTGCGTACAAGGACGAAGCGCGACCCGGCCTTTGTTCAGATCAATGATTGTACGACTGAATTTCAGATGACGGCCGCTAGGGCGGATTGCAGATTGTCTAGTTGACGCTGAACAAATGTTCAGGCACAGTCGGCCGCCCATGGGCCTGTCGCAACCCAAAGCCCCCAAAGCGCCGCAACGGCCCCACGTGCCGCTGTGGGTCAAGTCCAACTTCAGCTTTCAGCAGGCGGCGTCGCATCCCGAAGAGTTGGTCGCCGAGGCGCGCAACCACGGCCTGCCCGCACTGGCGCTGACCGACAGCGATGGGGTCTACGGCGCGGTTCGCGCCCACCTCGCTGCACGCGAGCAGGGCGTGCGGCTGATCCACGGG
>CAXRHS010000872.1:0-3291 GCA_964230235.1 Myxococcota bacterium | reverse complement strand
CAAGCTGCCGGTCGACTGCCGCTGCCATGCCAATATCGAAAGCCTGGATTTTCCCGAGTGCGAAAGCGACATCGCCGACGGCCTGAGCATGCAGATTGGCGAAGGCCCGCGGGCGCGGACCCACAATTTTGGCGGCTTTCGCAGCGGCTTTCCCGAGGCTGCGAGCAACGAACTGATGGCCTTGATGGTGTGGAAGGACGCCAAGACCATCTGGCCCGAAAACAAGATTGCGCTCGACGTCGGCGCGGTCATGGGCATCGACATGACCACGCGCAAGCGCCGCATCGTCGCTGGCCGAACCGAAGCGCCCGGCACAGGCATCACCGATCTGGGCAAAGGCCCAGTGCTTTCCGATCCGTTCGAACTGCAAAAAGGCCCGGACGGCCAGTACTACGTGGCAAGCTACGGCTATGTGCGCATCGACGCGGCTTTGATTCCAACCGTCGACGTCATCCGCGTCAATCCCGCCAACGGTGACCGCCAATACGTATGGCGCAGCAACCACTTGGGCTTCAACCTCGACAAGCAGGCCAACCCCTACGGCCACTGCGCCAACGGCCGTGACGCCAAGTACGGCTATGCTTCGGTGCAGATTGGCCGCAAGGCGTTTGGCATCGACGACAAGGGCAACTTCTATTTCAGCTATGCGCACAATGGCAACACGCCGAACTCCGATGGCATCGGCATTGTCAAAGTCAGCGCCGACGGCAAAAGCTGCGATTTCGTGACCCGCCATAAGACCGGCGCGGAGAACGTGCTGTACAAGGGCAAGAACATCGGCAGCGGCATCGAGGCGCAGGCCGGGCCGTACAAGGGCATGTTGGTCAAGGGCGGCAAGATCTACACCTCGACCGAGCTGAACGACGAACTCATCGAAGTCGACATCGCCAGCGGCGACCGCAAGCTGTTGCACAAAGACGGCGTGACGGACAACAACAACGGCAGCTCAGGCACCCATGTGCTGTGGGACAGCCAACGCAACCTCATCTGGCAGGCTGGCTTGTCGGGTAGCACGCTGATGTTCGACCCCGCCAAGGGCACCAGTGAGCCGCTGTGGTGCCCGCAACACGACCGCGATTACCTGGGGATAGCCTGTCTTCACCTGGGCGCCTGGGGCAACAACGGCATGCCGATGGAGCGGGGCCTGTGGCTGCACCCGACCGACAAGGAGTACCTTTTTGTGGTCAACTTGACCATGATCATCCGGGTGCACCTGATGAGTGGGACTAGCGAGATTTTTTCGTATTAGGGCCCGTAGGAAGTCTACTCGATTTTCGACGTTGGCCCATCGCTTGTTGCGTGGGTCGCAAGCTCGCGTCTTTGCAAGCCGACTCGCCGCTCGGCTCCATTCGTAAGTGATCGAGTTATTTTCGGCGAGTTCCTAAGGCGCATCGCGCTTGCGAACCTGCTCAAGCGCAACAGGGTGGTCCGCCTTGAATTGCCGCGTCGTGCGCTGGAGTTCGTCGAACCCTTCCTTGGCGTCGGTCATAACGCCAGAGGCGGCCCCCTTGAGCACCTGCCAATGCGACATGCCCTTGACGGCTGCGGCAGGTTCGTCCACGCATTCGCGCTTGACGGTTTGCATCCCGGCGCGTGCTTGAGCCGGACTCATGCCGACGGTTGACTGGCGTGCGTCCGCCACCTGGCGCACACCCTCTGCGGTAAGTTGGTCGGCCGTCTTGGTCTTGCCAGCCGCGTAGGCCGCTTGAAACGGGGCAGGCGCTGTCTGGGCGTACCGCTCCACCTGGTTGAGGCCTTTGAGCGAGCCAGTTAGGGGTGCTTCAACGCCGACGACGGCGGTATCAATGGCGCGGTCGATGTTGCGCTTGGGCGCGTAATCCGGAGCCATGAGCTCCATCGTAGTATTGAGCAGGTTGAGCCCTGGCATTTTGGTCCACAGCAAGTCGTTGGCGGCTTGCAGCGTGGTACTTGCCGCCCGGCCTGCAGTGGTGTGGCAGTTCGAGGTCTGGAAGTGTTCGGGAACCGCGCCGGCTACTTCAACGGCAGCCAGCGCGCCGTGGGGCTTGTGGTTCAGCTTGGCGGCCAGAGCCGATTTGCGTTTGGCGAGGTGGAGGCCCCGAGCGACGACGCCCGCGCTATGTTTCACGGCAACGCCAGCGCTGGCCAGCGTGCGCGCGCGGTCGACCTTGGGCCCTGCGCCCCGACGGTCGGCGTACATCTGCGGGCGCGGGTCGGCCGGTGGCGCCGTTGGGGCGATTTGGCTGGGTCGACCGGCTTGAGTCTGCGAACTTCTTGTTCAAGCATGGGATCCTCCAGCAGTGCTTGTTGGTTGACAGCGGCCGCAGGGCACCCCGGGCCGTGCTTGGGCCCAGTTTGCAAATGGCGTGCCACCCAAGCCGTGGCGGCAGTGCGCTGTTCAACGCCGGAACACGATTGCATGGTGTGGAACTGCTTCGCCAACTGGTGCCGGGGCAGTCCTGTCGACCGGACGCCTGTGCTTGTCCTGGTTGTGTCCGATCATGGCTGTGAGCGAACTCGGCCGGGCGTGGCCGTCCCCGATTGGCGACCGGCACTGCCCGAACGCTCATTGTGAATCGGGTGGGCCGAACTGGCGGACCGCACGAGGCGCCCCAGGCCGTGCCTACCGCCAAGCCGCCGCGCCGCCCGGCGCTGCCCCGTTTCGTGCGCGAAATGGCAAGGTTGAAAAACTTTGTGAACCGGCGATCCGCAAGGCCGCCAGGTTCCTGACAATGTCCGTGGCGTGCAGGCCCGCGCCAACGCGGCCAATCCCCCCAAGCCGCGCCCCAATCCAGTGCATTTGAGGCCCGGCTGGTCAGCAGCGACCGGGCAATGGGGCGTCCATGAGCGCGCACTATCAGTTGCTGGCACGGACGTGCCTGTTGGTCTGCGCCGCCTTTTGGTTGGCGCGCTGTGGCGACGAACCGGCGGGCACCACCGGGCAAAGCGTCGAGGCAGACACCCAGCCAAGCGCCGATGCGCTGGTTGAAGACGACGCGCCGGCGCTCGCGGACACGGTGGCGGGAGTCGACGCGCCCGGCGCGGCCGACGCCACGGTCCAAGCTGACGCCGACAGCCCGACCGAGCTTGCGCCTGCCGATGTGAGCAGCGACGCTGCTGTCGACCAGGACGGCGTCGGCGACGCGGCGCAGGATGATGCGGCAACGGCCGTCGACACATCGGCAGAAACGGCGGACTCGCAGGCGACGGCGGACACCGAACCCGACGCGGTTGTGCCACCCCAAGATGCCACTGCCGTCGATGCCGCGGGGGACACGGTGGCGGACACCGCTGCAGACGTGGCCGCCGATG
>CAXRHS010000871.1:0-3445 GCA_964230235.1 Myxococcota bacterium | reverse complement strand
GCACCAAAACACCAAAGGGCGGCACATCCAGCTGGCCATGCACGCGGTCATAGACGGTCGCGGCCTGCGCATCCGGTTCTGGCTCCGGACGGTCGCCGCCAAAGCGCTGCCAGGCGCTGTTGGCAACCACCTGCCAGCGGCCGGCCGCGGGCAGCGGCACCCACAGGCCGCGGCGGTCGACTGGCGTAAAGTGCAGGACCACCACCAGCCTCTCGCCTGGCGCGTTGCGCTGCCAGACCAGCAGCGACTCCGCGCGGTTGGCGCCCTCGACCCAGTCGAAGCCGGAGTTGTCGCAGTCGCCGGCATGCAGCGCAGGATGGCTTCGATACAGGCGATTGAGCTCTGCCACCCACGCGAGCAGGCCCTGCCGCACCGGGTCGGCCAGCAGGTGCCAGTCCAAGCCGATGTCCTGGTTCCACTCGCGGTCCTGGCCCAACTCTTGGCCCATGAACAGCAACTTCTTGCCCGGATGCAGCCACTGCAAGCCGTACAGCAGCCGCAGCTGGTCCAGGCCATGCTGCCACTGCCCGCCCATCTTGCGCACCAGCGACCCCTTGCCGTGGACCACCTCATCGTGGCTCAGGGGCAGCAAAAAGCGCTCTGCAAACGCATAGGTCGTGGAGAAGGTGATGCGATCGTGGTGCCAGGCGCGGTGGATCGGGTCCAGAGCCAAGTAGCCGAGCGCGTCATGCATCCAGCCCATGTTCCACTTGTAGTGGAAGCCCAGGCCGCCCTTGGCAATTGGCGCGGTCACGCCGACAAACGCGGTCGACTCTTCGGCGATGCACAGACAGTCCGGGCAGGTCGCGGCCACTAGCGCATTGAGCTTGCGCAAGAAGGCCACTGCCTCCAAGTTGTGGTTGCCGCCGTCGGCGTTGGGGGTCCACTTGCCGGCCGGCCGCGAATAGTCGAGGTACAGCATCGACGCGACCGCATCCACGCGCAGGCCGTCGAGGTGGAATTCGCTCAGCCAGTAGTGGGCGCTTGCCAGCAGAAAGCTCTGCACTTCCGGGCGACCGAAGTCAAAAATCAAGGTGCCCCAGTCGGGGTGCTCGCCGCGCTGGGGGTCGGGGTGCTCAAACAGCGGCGTTCCGTCAAACCGGCCCAGCCCGTGGCTGTCGCGCGGAAAGTGCGCGGGCACCCAGTCGATCAACACGCCGATGCCAGCGCCGTGCAACTGGTCAACCAGATAGCGGAAATCGTCCGCGGTGCCCCAGCGCGAAGTCGGCGCGAAATAGCCCGTGACCTGGTACCCCCAAGACGGGTCATACGGGTGCTCCAGCGGCGGCAACAGTTCGACATGGGTGAAGCCGAGCTTGCGCACGTGGTCGACCAGCGGCCGCGCCAGCTCGCGGTACCCGGGTTGGCCGTCGCCCCAGCGACGCCACGAGCCGAGGTGGACTTCGTAGATCGACAGCGGCTGGTCGGGCTGGTGCACCTTGCCGCGCTTGCGCAGCCATGCCGCGTCGTGCCAGCGGTGTTCGCTCGGGCCGCACAGTCGACTGGCGTTGCCTGGTCGCAACTCCGCCGCGCGCGCGAACGGGTCCGCCCGTTCCGTGCGCAAGCCGTGCACATCTTCGACAATGAACTTGTAGAGCTGGCCCGCGGTCGCTTCGGCCAAAAAGCCCTGCCAGAACGCGCCCTGGCGGGTCAGCCACTGGGGCCGCCACTGGTTCCAGTCGCCGATGACGCCGATGCGCTCGGCATTGGGCGCCCACACCGCAAACTCAAACCCGGCCAGACCGGCGCGCGACCGCGGCCAGGCACCGAGCCATCGCCAGGCCTCGTGGCCCTGACCGGTCAGGAACGCCGCCTGCAGGTCTTGCCGGCCGGGCCGCTTTTTGTCGTCGTCGCGGGCAACGCTCACGGGCCGCACACGCCGGCCGAGCATGTCTTGGCGCCGTTGGCACACGGCGTGCCGTCCGCGGCCTTTTCGGTGCCCTTGCAGACGCCGTTGTTGCAGGTGGCGGTCGCCTGGCACTCGATGGCGCAGCTGGTTCCGGTCAAGACCTTGGAGTCGCAGCCTTTGGCCTTGTCGCAATAGTCTTCGGTGCACGGGTTCTTGTCGTCGCACGCGATGGCCGTGCCTGCGCAAATGCCCTGGTTGCAGACATCGCCGAGCGTGCACACCGAACCGTCGCTGCACGGCGTGCTCGGGTCCAAGGGCAGGTTGACACAGCCCTTTTTTGCGTCGCAACTGTCCTTGGTGCAGTACTGGCCGTCGTCGCAACTGGTTGCCGCCCCGGCCAGGCACACGCCGCCGCCACACTGGTCGTTGCCCGTGCACACGTTGCCGTCGTCGCACGACGTGGCGGGGCCGGGCAAGTGAGCGCAGCCTTTCAGCTTGTCGCAGCTGTCGAGCGTGCACGCGTTGCCGTCGTCGCAATTGACCGCCGCGCCCTTGCAAGCGCTTTGGGTGCACGCATCGGGCAGGGTGCAGGCGTTGCCGTCTTCGCAGGGCTTGCCTTCGGCGCTGGTCGCGGTGCAGCCGACCGCGGCGTCGCAGCCGTCGTTGGTGCACGGGTTGCCGTCGTCGCACGCCTTGGCGGCGCCCGGCACGCACTTGGCGTCTTTGCACTTGTCGGTTAGCGTGCACGCGCTGTTGTCGCTGCACGGGTCTTCGTTGTTGACGACGAGGCACCCCGAAGTGGGCTTGCAGGTCTGGTCGGTGCACGGATTGTTGTCGTCGCAGTTGAGCACCTTGCCGACGCACGCGCCGTCTTTGCAGGCGTCGCCGGTGGTGCACAGAGTGCCGTCGTCGCACGGATCGGTGGTCTTGGTGTTGACGCAGCCCTTCTTGGGGTCGCAGGTGTCGGCGGTGCAGGGATTGCCGTCGTTGCACTGCTTGACCACGGGGGTGTAGCTGCAGCCGAGCGGCCCGCCGCAGTTGTCGGTGGTGCACAGGTTGCCGTCGTCGCACAGCGTGCCCTCGTCGGCTTTGCCATCGCAGTTGTCGTCGCCGCCGTCGCAGACTTCGACCTTGGGCGTCTTGGCCGAGCAGTCGCCCAGCCCGTTCTTGCCGCAACTGCGCGTGCCCTTGCAGGTGCCGATGTGGGTGCCGTCGCCTTTCTTGGCCGAGACGAAGCAGGGGGTCTGTGCGAGGTCGTCCTTGGCCAGCTGCGAGCAGATGCACACGCCGTCATCGGGCACGCAGTGGGTGCCGGCATTGGTGCCCTCGACCGTGAGCGTCTGCTTGCACAGGTAGCCCTTTGGGCAATCGGGCTGGTCCACGCAGGCGGGCGCGCAGTAGAAGCCGCTGGCGCCTTTGTCGGCCGATGCGGCGACGCAGTCGCTGACGGGCTCGGTCAGGGTCTTGCAGGCAGGCGAGGCCGAGCACGCTTCGCACAACCGGCTCAGTCGCGCCGCGCACACTTTGATGGCGGCGCCGGCCGCGGTGGTCGCCGACTTGCACCCGAAGCCGGTACCACAGGCGCCTTTGTCGTTG
>CAXRHS010000870.1:0-6856 GCA_964230235.1 Myxococcota bacterium | reverse complement strand
GACGGCAACCAAACCGACGGCGACGGCTGTAGCGCGTGCAAGAACGACAAGCCGCCGTGGCCGGCGCCCGGCGAAATCCTGATTACCGAGATCATGCCGGCGCCGACCAACCAGCAAGACGAATGGGTCGAGCTTTTCAACGCCAGCACCAAGATCTTGTCGCTGCAAGGGGTGTTTTTCGGCGACAGCAACTACTACACCGCGTTTGACAAGACCGGGGGCGTGTTCCTGGTCAACCCCGGCCAGTATGTGCTGGTTGCGGCGCTCAAGAACCCGGGCGGCGCTGGCGGGCCGACCCCGGACTATGTGTACGGCTACTCGACCCAAGGCATTGCCCTGACCAACACCGGCGAGTACGTGTGCCTGAGCACCAACGCCCAGTGCACGGGCACCGGCATCATCGCCAAGGTGGCGTACCCCAAGGCGACCGCTGGCAAAAGCTATCAGCTGGCGGCCGGCAAACTCGACCAGGCCAGCATGGAAAACAGCGCCAACTGGTGCCTGGGCAAGACGCCCTATGGGTCGTTGGGCGATGCAGGGACGCCGGGCAAGGCCAATACCAGCTGCCCGTAGGCCGCGATCCGGCCCAGCTCGTGGCCAGGATTGCGGGTGAGTCGCGCTGACGTCGGCTCAGCCGGCTGCAGCCGCTGGCCTGGCCCGCCCGCCCGCAAACCACCACGCCAGAACGGCGCCGCCGACAAAGAGGTTGCCGCCTGCCGCCAACAGCACCGATCCGCTCTGGCCCAGGTGGCCCAAAATCCAGATGCCGGCCGCGATGCTGGCGACCGCCGAGCCCAAGGTGTTGATGAAGTAGAGCATGCCGACGGATTTTCCGACGTTGTGCGAGCTGCGCACGGCGTAGGCCACCAGCATCGGCAGCGTCGAACCCATCAGCAAGGTCGGCACCAGCACCAGGCCAAACGACAACAGAAAGGTCGCCAGGCCCTCGGCGCCGGCGGTGACTTCGCCGACTGCGTGGAAAAGCTGCAAGGAAATCAGGCCGAAAAGGCCAATGCCGAGTTCGACCAGACCAAACCACAACGGCAGCGGCGCGCCCGGGACTTTCGACAGCTTGCCGCCGGCGAAGCTGCCGAGGCCCAGCCCCAGCATGAAGGCGGAGACGACAATCGTGACCGCCTCGACATTGACGCCGTAGAGCGCGAAAAGGCTGCGCTGCCACACGACCTGATACAGCAAGGCCGCCGCGCCAGAAACCAGAAAAAGCGCATAGATGAGCGGCAGCGGCAGCGCGCGGGCGTCTTGTGGGACGGCTGGTGCGGCGGCAACGGGCAGTGGGGCGAGGTCGGGCACGGCTGGTCCTGCAGGCGAGGGGTCGAGGGCGCGTAGGATGCGGCGGCAGGGCGGGGTTGGCAAGGGCCGGGTGCGCGCTTTGCGGCCAATTCGCTGCAGCTGCACGTTGCCGCTTGGCGAAACGGCCAGGCTGGTGCAGTCAAGGCACGCCAATTGCACCCGTCGGAGGTTTGCCGTAGCGTGCCGACCCGGCGGCGCCCGCGCCGACCTCAACCACTTGATTCAACAAGGATGTATCCCATGCCCAACCCAACTGCGATCGTCGAGACGACCCTAGGCCACTTCACCGTCGAACTGTACGTCGACAAGATGCCGATTACCGCCGGCAACTTCGTGCGCCTGGCCAAAGAGGGCTTCTACGACGGCCTGCACTTTCACCGCGTCATCAAGAACTTCATGATCCAGTTCGGTTGCCCGTACAGCCGCGATCCCAACAGCCCGCGCGCCGGCACCGGCGACTCGCCGCACGGCACCATCCGCGACGAGCACACCGCGCGCTTGTCCAACGAGCCCGGCACCTTGTCGATGGCCAACACCGGGCGCCCCAACAGCGGCAGTTGCCAGTTCTTCATCAACACCGTGCACAACAACTTCTTGGACTGGTTCACGCCGGGGCAGAGCCAACACCCGGTGTTCGGCAAGGTCACCAGCGGCATGGAGGTGGTCAAGGCGATTGAGAGCACGCCGACCAGCCAGGACCGGCCGCGCACGCCGGTCAAGGTCACGCGGATTACCGTCAGCGAGTAGCCGGGCCGGCGGCGCTTTTGCCTTTCGCGGCCGCCGCGTGTCCATCTGATCGGACGCTGTCGTCCGATCCCCCTTGCCCCAACCCAACCGGAGTTACCCATGTGGATGCGTTGCTGGTTCGTCGCCCTCGCTTTGTCGCTGTCCGTGCCCGCCTTTGCCGCCACCCCGGCCGGCGTGCCGATACGCCACGACGCCCGTCAGGCCAAACAAAAGGCCCGCATCCAGCAGGGCGTGCAATCCGGTGAGCTGACCCGGCCCGAAGCCGCCAAGGCCCGCGCCGACCAGCGCAAGATCCAGCGCGCCGAGAACCGCGCCCAGGCCGACGGCAAGGTCACGGGCCGCGAGAAGGCCAAGCTGGAGCGCATGCAGGACAAGGCCTCCGCGGACCTCGCGCGCCAGAAGCACGACGGTCAGCGCCGGCCAAAGGCGCGCAAGTAGCCGGTTCGCCGCGGTCTGCGCCTACTTGATCGGCGTCTCGTTCCAGTAGATCCGATTCTGCCCGGCGTTGCACACGAACACATCGGGCCGGCCGTCCAGGTCAAAGTCGGCAATCAGGATCTCGCGGCTGTAGTCGGTGTCCGGCGGCATCTGGCTGGTGAAATTGGCGAACGCCCCGGCGCTCTGGTTGAGCATCAGCACGTTCTGCTGGTTCCAGTTGGCGGTCACGATGTCCGGGTAACCGTCGAAGTCGAGGTCGGCCACCGCGCCGCCCTGACCGTTGCCACCCAGGCCGGTCGGCAGGTGAGACGCGGTGATGTCCGAGTACTTGTGGTCGAGCTCTGACAAGTTCAGGCGAATCGGACCGTTGTCGATAACGAACAAGTCCATGTCTTTGTCCAGGTCGACGTCGCAGATGATGACCTTGCGGGTGTCGTCGGACAGGCTCGGCAAGTGCGAGACGCTGACGTTTTGCATCATGCCGCCGCCCTTGTTGTGCCACAGCTGGTTCTGGGTGTTGGTGCCCAGGTACACATCGGCCTGGCCGTCGCCGGACAGGTCGCCGATGGCGACACTCTTGAAGTGGATGCCGGTCCAGCCGATGTTCATCAGGTTGTTGTTGACAAAGAAGTAGGCGCCGCCGGTATTGAACGGGTCGCCGCCATTGACCATCACCCGCGCGGTGTCGCCATTGGTACCGGTGGCGATCGCGTCGGGGTCGCCATCGCCGTCGAGGTCGCCCACCTCGATGTCGTAGAAATACTCGCCGGAATACGCGCCCGGCATATTGGTGGCCGACACGTCCTTGAACTTGCCTTTGCCGTCGTTGGCCAACTGTCGTAGGCCGCCAGTCGTGTTGTTGCCATTGTAGTAACATGCCACCAGCAAGTCTAAGTCCTTGTCTTTGTTTAGGTCAACCATGCGCACCTTCTGCGCGTGGCAGCCAATGTCGGGCGCGCGGACGTTGGACTCGTCAAAGAACGCACCGCTGCCGTCGTTGACCCACACCCGCACCGACTGACCGTAGCCGCTCAGGTTGGTGACCATCACGATGTCGGGGTCGCCGTCGCCGTCGATGTCGCCGGCATCGCCGCTGGTGTGGTCGAGCGTGGTCTCGGGCAGCCCATAGATGGTGTTGTTGGCAAACGAACCCTTGGGCACCCGGTTGGCGTCGGTCATCGCCTTGTCTTCGGCGTAGCCGTTGTTCAAGAACAGCCAGGCCTGGTGGTTGGTGCGGGTCAGGTACATGTCGGGCAGCTTGGCGCCGTTCAGGTCTGCCACTTGCACGTCGGTGCCGTCTTCGCCGCGGAAGGCCGGCACGTTGACCTTGCTGGCGTCGACGAACCCGCCTTGACCGCCTTGGGCCAGGTTCGACAGGTACAGGTTGGGCCAGTACTGGCCATCGGCGCGGTACTTGAGCACCACCATATCCTTGTCGCCGTCCAGATCGACGTCGGCCAGGTGCACCCGCGCCGAGTACACCAGCGCCTCGGTCTGCGGAAACAGCAAGCCATTGTCGTTGATGAAGTTGCCGCCATTGTTCAGGTACAGCCGCGTGCTCTGACCCCAGTTGACCAGGACCACGTCCAGCCACTGGTCGCCGTTGATGTCGACCAGTTGCACGTCGCGCGAGTTGAAACCCGAGATCGGAAAGTTCTTGCCGTTGCCATACTGGGCGTCGCCAAAGCTGTGCGGTTGACCTTTGGCGACGTTGTTGCAGTTGTTCAGGTACAGGCGATTCTGGAAGGCCTGGTCGTTGACCACCACGATGTCGTTGTCGCCGTCCTTGTCGATGTCGCCGATGGCCGCGGACATCGACGGCTCGGTGTGGTTGGGAAACACGCCAGTCTTGGCGGTAAAGCCGCCCTTGCCGTTGCCGACCAGGATGTACTTTTGGGCGTTGTTGGCGACCACCAGCAGATCGTCGATGCCATCGCAGGTCAGGTCGCCCGGGATCAGGCGCTTGACCGTGTTGAAGCTGGGATAGGTGCCAAGATTTTCGAGTTTGAACTGCCCGTCGCCCTGGTTGCGGTACAGTAGCAGGTGCTGCCAGCCCGGGTTGTTGCGGAAAAGCACGTCGATGTCACCGTCTTTGTCGACGTCGGTGGCGATGGGATCCCACCGGTAGCCGTAGGGATAGTTGGAAAGCGCAGGCAGCAGCGCCACCGACTGATCGACGAACTTGCCGGGCTTGCCGTTCTCGTCCTTGACCTGGATGAACAGGTCGTCGCGCGAACCCTCCCAGGTGTCGTATTTCATGACCAGGACGTCGTTGAGGCCGTCGCCGTTGGCGTCGAACACAATCGCCTGGTTGTCGGCCTGGCTGACGTCGGGGGGCAGGCGGTGGCCGCGGGTGGTCAGCACCACCGCCTGGCCGTAGGTCCACACCTGCTTGCCGACGACTTCGGCGGTCTTGCCGCCGACCACGGGATTGACCACCCGCAGGTCGGTCTTTTCGGTCTTGGGCCACGCGGGCACCGTGACTTCGAGCAGCGTCGGCCCCAGGCGGGTGACCGCGGTTGCTTCGGTCCAGTTGGCGGTGGTGGCGTTGCCAAAGTAGACCTTGACGCCGGTCAAGAAGCCCTGGCCGTACACCACCACCTTGTAGCCGCCCTTGATCGGGCCGCGGTTGGGGATGACCCCGCCAAAGCCCAGGCCGGGCAACGCCAGCGCGGTGGTCATCTCAAAGGCGTCGTCGAGCGTGCCGGTCTGACCGTCGCTGTTGGTGGCGCGCACGCTCCACATGCCCGGGTCCATGGGCGGCGTGGTCACCATCGCCAAAGTGCCGTTGTTGAGCACGGTGACGTTGCTGCCGTTGGTCCAGCCGACCGCGTTGTTGCCAAACGCGACCTGCATGCCTTCCAAGAAGCCCTGGCCGTAGACGCTGACCAAGGTGCCACCGCCTGTCGGCGCAAATTTGGGCGTGGTGTAGGTGATCTTGGGCGGCGGCACCACCGGGATGTACACGAACGCCCCCGACTTGACCGCGAACTGGCCGTCGGGGTTGATGACCTTGATCGCCGCTGGCCCGGTGCCGGCCGGGGTCTTGATCTGGATGATCTCGGCCGACTTGATGGTCAGGTCCTGGTCTGCCACCTGCTTGCCGCCGATCTCGACCTTGCTGCCCTGCACGCCTTGCACGAACGCTTCGCCCTGGATGGTGACCACCGTGCCACCGGTCTCGGGTCCAAGCGTCGGAAACACCGCGATGATCTTGGGCGGCGCGATGTACACAAAGCCGCCTTGCAGCAGGTGCTGGGCCTTGTCGGGGTTGACGACCACCAGCGCCGCCGGGCCCGCCGCGCCGGGCGGGGTCTTGAAGGTGAGCTTGCTGCCACTTTCGACGCTGACTTCGCTGCCCTTGGCGCCGCCGACCAGCACTTCTGCCCCCGACTGGAAGCCAGTGCCGGTCAAGGTGACCACCGTGCCGCCGAGCGTGCTGCCCGCAGCGGGCTTGACGTCCAGGATCTTGGGCGGCGGCAGGTACAGGTAGGCCTGCGCCGCGACGCCGGCCTGGCCATCGGGGTTGACCACCACCACGTCGGCCAGCCCCGCGACATGGGCCGGCGCGGCGACCACGATCTCGGTCTTGGACTTGGCGCTGATCTCGCCGGTCGGCACCGCCGCGCAGTCCTGGTTGGCGGCAAAGTTGGTGCAGAACAAGACCTTAAGCAGCGCTGCGCTGCCGGTGTCAAAGTCGGCGCCGGCGATCGTCACGAAGGTGCCGCCGGTGCTCGGACCCTGGCCCGGCGTGACCGATAACGGCTTGGGCGGCGGGGTAAAGCTGTAGGCGCCGGCCAGCAGCACCGTGCGGCCCTCCTCGTCGGTGTGGCGGACGTCGACGGTGCCGGGGCCATGGCCGGGCGTGGTGACCTGGATGCCGCCGGTGACCGCCTTGCTGCCGGTGGACGGCAAGTTGCCGAACCAGCCCAGGCCTTTTTCGTCGAGGCCCGTGCCGAGCAGCGTCACCGCGGTGCCGCCCTTGGTAGCGCCCTTGGCGGGGTCGATGCCGGTCAGCTTGGGGCCAACGCCCAATGCCGCCGGATCGGTGTAGTCAAAGCCCTTTGGCTGGCTGGCCCACGACCCATCGGGGTTGAGCACCAACACCTCGACGGCGCCCGTGACATCGCCGGGCGGCGACACCACCCGCAGCATGCCGGCATCCAGTTGCTGGCTGTCGGCCGCCGGCCGCACGCCAAACACCGCCCGCGCGCCCTTTTGCAGATCGGCACCGAGCAGCTTGCCCCAGGTGCCACCCGCCAGCGGGCCGGTCGCAGGCACCAGCATCTCGATGGCCGGAGCCTTGCCCACCTTGTCGGCGCGCAGCGCGTGGTTGATCGCGCCGTCCAGCTCCATGGCG
>CAXRHS010000869.1:0-4666 GCA_964230235.1 Myxococcota bacterium | reverse complement strand
GATCGAGACCTGGCTGGTCGAGCCGCAGTGGCTCACGCGCTATAAGCCGCTGTCAGAACTGGAATTGCTGGTCGGTGCCGAGGGCAGCTACCGCTACTTGCTTTCCGAAGACGCGACCACGACCGCCGGCCCTCAGGTCGACCTTTTCAGCGAAGACTTGAGCAAGCAGTACGTCGCGTCGGCCATTGCCGAAGCGTTGTGGCGTCCGACGAACCGCTGGCTCGTTCGACCCGGCGTGCGCGTGGACTGGCGCTACGACGGCGCGACGGCGGCGACCGGGGTGGATCCGCGGTTGACCCTGCGCTACCACTTGCTGTCACTTGATCTGCCCAAGGACACCACCGCCAGCAGCGGTGATCGCGCGGTCTGGCTCAAGGGCGGCGTTGGCGTGTTCCATCAGCCGCCGCGGTTCTTCTTGCCTTTGCCCGGCCTGGACGTGATGCCATTGCGGTTCGGGCTTTTGCGATCGGTGCAGTCGAGCCTGGGTGTCGAAATCCCGGTGGCCTCCAGCGTCGGGCTCAACATCGAGGCCTACTACAACCACATGGATCCAGTCGTGTTTGACCTGCAGACCAACGCCCAGAGCGTCATCAACAGCGGGCCCAACGTGCTGCCCGGCACGGTGCCCGACCAGTCGAGCAACCAGAAGTCGGCCGCCGAGCGCGCCATCGACCGGCTGTTTTCGCCCCAAAAAGGCCGCGCGTATGGCGTGGAGACCTTGCTGCGCCGGCAGTCGCGGACGGGCGTGTACGGCTGGATCGCCTACACGCTGTCGCGGTCCGAGCGCCAACAGCTCGACGGCAATTTCGCGCCCTACGACTACGACCGGACCCACTTGCTCAACATCGTCGCTGGCATGCCGCTGCCGCGCAACTGGGACATTGGCCTGCGTTTTCAATACCAAAGCGGCAAGCCGGCCACCACGACCGGCGGCTACAACACGGCCCGCACCGACGGCTACATGCGCATCGACGTGCGCATCGACAAGCGGGCGGTGTGGAACAAGTGGCTGTTCGACTTCTACGTCGACCTGACCAACATTTCGTTGCTGCCCGAGGAGGTCTCGCCGGGCAACACCATTCGGTACGTGCTGCCCACGGTGGGCGTGCGCGGCCGGCTCTAAGGGGATATCGTGACGTTGCCGATTCTAATGCTCGCGACCGCGCCGGTCGCCGAGGGCCCGCTGGACGCGGAAATGCTGGACCTGATGCTGCGGGTCGGTTCGCGCTGGGTGCTGTGGTTGCTGCTCGGCCTGAGCCTGTTGGCCGTCGCGGTCGCGCTCGAACGACTGCTTTTCTATTTCCTTGAGCGTCGCCCGCCCGACCTGCAAGCGCGCGTGTCCCGTGCGCTCAAGGCCGGAGGACCAGCGGCCGCACTGCCATTGGTGGAGGCCGCGCGATCGATGGAGGCTGCCGTCGCGCGCGCGGCGCTGGCCGCGGCGGGTCAGGGCGGCGACTCGGTTTCGGAGGTGATCTCGGCCACGCTGGAAAACGAGCGCTTGCGCTATGAGCGGATGCTCGCCTTCCTGGGCACCTTGGGCAACAACGCGCCATTTGTCGGGCTTTTCGGCACGGTGCTCGGCATCATCCGGGCCTTTCACGATCTGGCGAGCAACACTGCGCAGGGCGCGCAGGCGGTCATGGCCGGCATCGCCGAAGCGCTGGTGGCGACCGGCGTCGGCCTTTTGGTGGCGTTGCCCGCGGTCGCCCTGTACAACTTGTTCGCCCGCCACGTCGAAACGGCGGTCAGCGCGGCGACCGCGATGGGCCATACCATCCTTGCGCACGTCAAAGCAGCCGGGACGACCGGCGAGGCCGGCAGCGCCCAGGCCGCCCAACCTTCGCGCGCCGGTGAGGTCAACTGATGGGCGGCGGCGCGCGCAAAGGTCGCGGCGGCATGATCACCGAGATCAACGTCACCCCGCTCGTCGATATCATGTTGGTGCTGCTGATCATTTTCATGCTGACTGCCAACCTCATCGCCAAGCAGGCCATTGAAGTCGACCTGCCCAAGGCCTCGCAAGGCACCACCCCCAAGAAGACGCCGCTCGGCATCACCCTGACCAAGGAGGGCGGGCTGTACCTCAATGGCGAGGAGGTGACGCCCGCCCAACTGCGCACGGCCGTGGCGGCAGCGGTCAAGGAAGACGCCAAGGCGACCGTGCTGATTGCCGGCGACAAGCACACCTCCCATGGCCGCGTCGTGTGGGTGCTCGACGTGGTCAAGTCGCTGGGCGTCACCAACTTTACCATCCAGATCGACCCCGCCTCGCTGCAGCCACCCACGCCCAAGCAGGGGACGCCGTAGATGTACGCGCTGCGCCTGGCCGGCTCGCTGCTGGCCTCGGTGGTCGCGCACGCGGCGCTTGCTGCGTACCTGCAAGGGCTGCCCGAATTGCCGCCGGTACAGCGGCCCTCGTCCGTTCAGGTCCAGGTGGTCGCGCCGCCGCCGCCGGTCCCGGAACCTGAGCCGGAGCCGCCCAAACCCGAGCCGGCGCCCAAGCCAGCAGAGCCGCAAGTCCATGAAATAGACAAGGTTCCTCCGCCGACCTACAAACCGCGGGTCACCCGGCAACTGGCCGACAAGGTACCGCCCAAGCAGCCGCCGCCGACCGAGCGCCCGGCAACGAGCGGCGATACCACCGACGAGCCCGTTTTTGGTGTGACCATGGAGTCGACCAGTGCTGGCGGATCGGGACCCAGCGTCCCGGTCGGCAATACCCTGCAAACCAAGGAGGCGGGGCCGCCGACGCCGCCCGCCAAGGTCAAGCCGTTGGCCGCGCCGGTCGCCGTAGCCGAAGTGACCAAGATGCCGACCGTCAAGGGTCGCTGCGAAGGCAAGTACACCGACGCGGCGCGCGAGGCTGGTGTCGAGGGTACGGTGGTTCTGGATCTGGTGGTCGACGAGCAAGGCCATGTCACCCAAATCTCGGTGGTCAAGGGCCTGGGCCACGGCCTGAACGAGGCGGCCATCGCCGCCATTCGGCAGTGTGCGTTTGACCCCGGCGAGAAAGGCGGCAAGCCGGTGGCGGTGCGCCTGCGGGCCTTCAAGGTGCGGTTTTTCTTGGACGATGACGGCTAGCGCCCGCACAAGATCGAATCGATTTTTGGCGTGGGCCCGACGGACTCCCTTCGTACTTCGCAAGCCTGCGACTTTGCCAGTCGACTCGCCGCTCCGGTCCACGCCAATGCAGTCCTACTTGCGCTCCGGCCGGCTCGTGAACAGTCCGCTGGCGGAACAGCTCCGCGCGTCCTAGCTTGGTGGCCGCGCCGCTGCGCCCCGGAAAGTCGATGCCCACCGCCCACGATGCGCTCCTCATCACCGTCACCGGCCCGGACAAGCCCGGCATCACGGCCGAAATCGCCGGGTTGCTGGCCGAGGGCGACATGTTGTTGCTCGACGTCGAGCAGGTGGTGGTCCAAGGAACGCTCAGCCTGACTTTTCAGGTGTCGTACGCCGAACAGACCCTGGATGCGCGGCCGATTCTCAAAGACCTGCTCTGGAAAGCCCGCGAGCTCGGTCTGCACATGGATTTTCAGTTCACTACGGCGCCGGAGCTGCCGCCGCCGCAGCAGGTGTGGGCGGTGACGCTGGTGTCCACGCAGATCAGCGCCGCGATGCTGGCGGGCGCGGCGCGGGCAGCGGCCTCGCGCGGCTTCAACATCGACCGCATCGGCCGGCTGTCGAGCGGACGGATGAGCTCGATCGAGCTGGCGCTGTCGTCGGAAAAGACCGCCGACGACCAGGGCCTCAAGCACGACCTGCTGGCGTTGCAGGCCACCCTCGGCTGCGATGTCGCGTTGCAGCGCGAAGGGCTGACCCGCCGCAGCAAGCGCCTCGTGGTCATCGACATGGACTCGGTGCTGGTGCGCCAAGAGGTCATCGAAGAGCTGGCGGCGCGCTACGGCGTGCTGGACAAGGTCCTGGCCATCACCCAGCGCAGCAAGAACGGCGAATTGGCCTTCGACGACGCCCTGCGGGCGCGGGTTGCGCTATTCAAGGGCGCGCCGGCGACGTTGGTCACCCAGGTCATCGACAGCCTGGAGCTGACCCCGGGCGCGGACCAGTTCATCCGCGTGCTCAAGCGCCTGGGCTACCGGTTGGCGATCATCTCTGGCGGATTTATCGAAGTCGCCGAGCCCATCCGCGAGCGGCTCGGGCTGGACTACGCCTTTGCCAACCAGCTCGAAATCGCCGATGGCAAGCTGACCGGCAACGTGCTGGGGCCCATCGTCAACCGGCAACGCAAGGCGGACTTGTTGGAGAGCATCGCGCAAGCCGAGCGGGTGGCCCTGGATCAAGTGATCGCGATTGGCGATGGCGCCAACGACCTCGACATGCTCCATCGCGCTGGTCTGGGCATCGCCTTCAACGCGCGCCAGGTGGTGCGCGAACAAGCCAACTACGCCATCAACCAGCGCAACCTGGACGCCATCCTGTACCTGCTCGGGATCGCCGATACCGAGGCGCAGACGTTGTAGGGGAACGCTTCAAAGATCGCGGGGGTCTTCCAAGGCCTCGCGGATGGTCTTGGCCACGGTCGCGAGCTGGAAACCGTCGACAAAGCGGTGATCCACGGTCGCGGTGATGGTCAGGATCGGCCGCACCACCACCTGACCGTCGCGGACGACCGGCGTGTCTTTGACGGCGCCCACCAGCACCAGCA
>CAXRHS010000868.1:0-2942 GCA_964230235.1 Myxococcota bacterium | reverse complement strand
GAAGTACACGGCTTGCCATCGTCGCAATCAGCATTGCCGGTGCAGCAGCCGGGCTTTTGCTGAATCCCGCATTTGTCGATGGATTCGTCGCAGAAGCCCTGACCACACACGCCCGACCCAATGCAAACAGGCGGCGCCCCGCCGACACACAGACCGTTGGCACCGCACTTGTCGTTGGTGGTGCAGAACTTGCCATCCTCGCACGCCGACCCTGCCGCCAGGGGCTTATTCTCGCAGGCCTTGATCGATTCGTTGCAGACGAGCGGGCTGCAAGGATTTGCCGGTCCGCTCGGTCCGCCGGTGGGATTGGCAACTTGATCGCACACCATCGGCTTGCCCGCGCACTTGCCACCGCTGTCGCAGGCGTCGTCGACGGTGCAGAAAAGGCTGTCGTCGCAGTCCTTGCCCTTGGCGACCGGCGTCGACTTGCACTCGAACGTGGTCGCGCTCATGGACTTGCAGCTGACCTCCGCGCAGTCGGTCGAAATGCAGGTGGCGGGCGCGCCCGGGCTGCATTTGCCCGACTTGCAGGCGTCTTTGGTGGTGCAGCCATTGCCGTCGGCGTCGCAGGGGGTGCCGTCGGCCTTGGGCACGTTCTCGCACGAGCCGGTGTTCGGGTTGCAGGTCGCGCTGGAGCAGGCGGCGCCGGTGCAGGCCTTGGGCGTGCCGCCGGGGCACACGCCATTGCCGCACACGCCGCTATTGGCTTCCATGCACTTGTTGCCGCTGTCGCAGGCCTGGGTGCTCGGCGCGTTGGTGTAGGTGCACTTGCCCGCGTTGCAGGCGTCGCTGGTGCACGGGTTCTTGTCGTCGCAGTCGCCGGCCGCTGCGCACTGGCAGGTGTTGACGGACTTGCATGCGCCCGAAACGCAGGTGTCGGTCGTGCAAGTGTTGCCGTCGTCACACGCGGCTTTGTCGTTGGCCTTGTTCTGACAACCGCCGGGCGCCGCGCATTTGTCGTCGGTGCACGGATTCTTGTCGTCGCAGGTCTTGTCTTGCGGGGCATTGCTGCAGTTGCCGGTGGCGGCGTCGCAGCCGTCGTAGGTGCAGGCGATGTTGTCGTCGCAGGCTTTCTTGGCGCCCGCGCAAATGCCGGCAAGCGTGCAGATGTCGTCAGTGGTGCACTTGTTGCCGTCGTCGCAAGGCGCGGCGACCGGGTCGTGGGCGCAGCCGGCATCGGGCGTGCAACTGTCGGTCGTACAAGGATTCTTGTCGTCGCACGAAGTCGGGTTGCCTTTGCAGTCGCCGGCGTTGCACTTGGTGTCGCTGGTGCACAGGTTGTCGTCGTCGCACTCTTTGCCGTCCGAGGCCGGCTTGCTCTCGCACGCGCCGGTGGTCGGGTTGCAGGTGTTGGTCGAACAGCCGTCGGCGGCGGCCGGGCAGCTGATCACGGTGTCGGCGTCGAGTTCGCAGACCTTGGTGGCGGCCACGCACTTGAACTTGCCGCCGCACAAGGTGTTGTTCTTGGCGCAGTCGGCGTCGCTGGCGCAGCCGCACTTGGCCAGATCGGGCTTGCCTTTGCACACGCCTTTGTCGCACTGGTCGTTGGTGGTGCAAGCGTTGCCGTCGTTGCACGCACCAAGCTTGGGGGTGGTGGTGGTGCACCCTTCGTTCAAGTCGCACGCGGTGTTGAGGCACGGGTCGCTGTCGGTGCATTTCTTGTTGTCGGCCAGAAAAACGCAACCCTTTGCTTTGTCGCATGAATCAAAAGTGCACAAGATCCCATCGGTGCACGTGATTGCCTGGCCCTTGCACTGGCCGCCGACGCAAATGTCGTCCGCGCTGCACGCGTCGTTGTCGCTGCACGGAAACTCAAGGCCGGTCAGCGGGTCGTGCTTGATTTCATTGCCCTGGTCGCAGTAGTCCTTGGTGCACGGGTTCTTGTCGTCGTAGTCCTTTTCGGTGGTCGACACGCACTGGCCGGCCGCGCACTTCTTGCCGCACACGTTGGTGCCGCACTTGGTGCCCTCGGCCTTGGGCTTCTTGACGCACGCGCCGCCAGCGTCGCAAGTGGCCGTCTCGCATTCGCCGGCTTCGTCGAGCGGGTTGGTGCAGGCCTCGCCGACTTCGCGCGCCTTGAGCACGCACTTGCCGGCGGCAGCGTCGCAACTGGGCACGTTGCAGGGCGTCTTGCCCTTCATGTTGGCGCACTCAAAGTCCTTGGCGCACTCGGCAGTCACCTCTGGCGTGGTGTCCTCTGGGGTGCCACCGACGTCGCTGACGGTGTCCGCGGTGGCGTCTTCGGGCACAATGCCGTCGCCCACCTTGATCTCGCCGCAGGCCGCAAGCGCCAGCAACAGCGCACGACAGCATCCAAAAACCAGTGCCTTTTTCATCCGATCCCCTTGCGACCGCCACGGCGGTCGGGCCCGGCAGGGCGCGCACGGTGCGTTCGCGTTTGCCGAAGCCGGAATTGTAGCCGCGGCCCGCGCATGCCGTCAAAAATCAAGGCGTGACAATGGCACCGGTGATTTCGTTGACCCTTGCGCGAACAGGACTACTATCGCCGGCGCACGCCGCACGAAGGTGGCCGACAGGTTGGCCCGATCACGCCGGCGCATTGAGGTCGACATGAACAAAGGCATTGGAAAACAGTTGGGTGTTTGGGTCTGGGCTGTCGCTGCGCTGGCGGCCTGCGATGGGGGCGGCGGCGCTGGTGCTGACGGCGCGGGCGCAGAAAAAGTCGTGACACTGACCACAGGCAACTCGACCATCAAAGACGGCGGCAAGTTCTTTACGCCGCTCGACAATGGCACCAGCACCGTGGCGCTTTTCAGTGAACAGAAAGACCTCTGGACCCTGCGCAACGACACCGCCGCCGAGATCACGGTCGACAGCATCACCGTCAAGGTCGACGCCGGCGGGGCAGGCGAAGAGTTTCAGATCTACGACAACGCGATACCGAGCAAAGCGGCCGACCACAAGGGCGTCAAGGTCGCCGC
>CAXRHS010000867.1:0-5397 GCA_964230235.1 Myxococcota bacterium | reverse complement strand
TCGCCGGGTTTGAGCGTCAGGTGCACATTGGTCGCCGCCCCGCCGAGCGCCAGTTCGGGCAAGGTTTCGTGGGGCGCGCGCTGCCACGGCTGCTGCCAGCGCACCTCGATGGTCTGCGCGCCCGGCTGCAGCGGCACCGCGAGCAACCGCGCCTGCGGCCGCAAGGTCTTGGTCTTGCCATCAATCTGCACCGACTGCACTTCGGCGCCGGCTGGCAGGGTCAGTTTTTGGATGCCGCCCTGCGACGCCCGCACCTTGATGACCAGGGTCGCCGCCAGCAGGCGCTGCCCCGGCTCGGCGGTATAGCGCACATCGTCGATGGTCACGGACTGACCTGGCGCGCCAGCTGGGCGCGTCACCTGCAAGGCCACCGCCTCGCCAGGCCACGGCTGCCACAGCGGCCGCAGGGCACCATCGCTACCGTCGCGGGTGTGGGTCGGCGGCACGCCCGTCCATGCGCAGCGCCAGATCGGCGAACAGTCGAGCCGCCACGTCTCCGTCCACGGCTGTTCGGCGGGCGCGCGCAATTGCAACGCGGCACCGGCCCCATCTGGCATCGGCAGTTGGCTGTCGAAGCGGGCCGTCGACTCGCCGCGGGCAAAATTGACCAGCGCGACCCGGCCCCTTTCGGGCTTGCCAGGCTGCTGCTCTTCGACCCGCACGCCGTCGGTCAATACGACTTCGCCATCGAGCAGCGGCACCTTGACCAGTTGCGGTCGATCCGCCAACTCGCGGCGCACTTGGGTGGCGACCATCCAGGGCAAGCCGAGCCGCAGGTGGCGCTCGACCGCGTACCAGGGGGGCAAGTCCACGGCCGCGTCGCTGGCCGTCGCCGCGCCTGGAGCGTCGGTGGCAGTCGCCGCCGCTGCAGCCGACACCTCGCGGCGGGTCCACTGCAGGCTCTGCTGCGGCACGCCGTTGCCGTCCAAGCCATCGACGCTCCAGCCCGGTGCGTCAAAGCGCACCAGCCGCGGCAGCGCTTCGCTGCCGAGTTGCACGTCGAGCACGTTGCGGCGCGGCAAGCTGCCGGTGGCAACCACGGTGTGGGCCCCAGCCGGCACGCGCACGCGCACCAGGCCATGGTCGTCGCGGCGCAGGTCCCAATTGGCCTTGCCGTCGACCGCGACCTGCCGCAAGTGAAGCGTGTCCAGCGGACCGGGGATCGTCCACGCCGCCGGGCGCTGGGCCGACAACTCCGCGGTGAGGGTAAACTGGTTGCCCGTGACCTGGATGTGCAGTTGCGACACCACCACGCACGGGCCTTCGCAGCGTTGCGCAGCCACCAGGCGGTCGCGCAACTGGTCGATCACAGCCGCGGGTGGCGTCGGTTCCGTGGCCTGGGCCGGCGGGGCCGCCAACGAGGACAACACGGCGACGCCCACCATCGTTGCTGCCCCACCTGGCCGCAGCGCGCCAGCGAGTCGCCGCAGGCGGCCGACGTCGACGAGCTTGAGGGCCAGCACCAGCACCAGCACCGCGCGGGCGATCGCGAGCAGCAAATTGTGCAAGGGTGTCAACAAGTACAGTTGCAGTTCGTGGTCGGCGCGCACCGGGCCGTTCCAGGACAGCGGCCACGACGACCACGACCAGGTCGGTACGCCCGGCCCGGTCTGGACGATCGCCTTGGGGTCGATCTGCTGCACTTTGCGGCTGTAGTCCGACGCCAGCGACCAGTCGGGGGCGCTGCTGCGCAGAGACAACCCTCTCTTGCCGGCCTGGATGGTCTGTTGCTGAACCTGGGGCGCGGCAATCTCTTTGGCGACGTCGCGCTTGTCGTTCGACTCCGCGGCATCCGCGGCAGCAGGCGCGGCCGGCGCCGCAGCGCCCGATTCTTCTTCGGGCACTGGCGCGGTCTTGGCCATCGCTTCAATGGGCGGCGCTTGATTGCCGGCACCCAAGGTCCAACCACCTGTGTCGCCGGTTTGCGCGGTCTGCGGATAGATGCCGTGGCGGATCTGCTCGGCGCAAAATGGCACCACATCGACCACCAGCGCAACCAACACGACGCCGTAAGCCACTTGAACGGCCCGGCGAAAGCGCGACGGCGGCAGCACTGCCAGCAACCCCAGGCCGGCCAGCGCCACCAACCAGATGCCGGCCGGCGCGCCCGATTGCCCGTGGCACAGCACCAGCAACACCGCCGTCAGCGCCCCCCAACCCTTGCCGAGCAGGCGCGCAAAGCCAAGCGCCAACATGAGCACAAAGAAAAAGTCGAGCAGGTCCCACGAATCGGCCCAAGTGGTCGGCAAGCTGTCCACGCCCTTGGCGCCGAGCAGCGTCCAGCCCGGCGGCAGGTGCAGCGTGACCTTGAGCCGCTGCACGTCGCTGTGCCAGCCGACCGCGCCGAGCGGCCCCGCGCTGCTCTCCAGACGGCCGTCGGCCTCCATGTGCAGCGGCCCCTGGCGCAGTTCGACACCCGCCGCCGCCGTTGCAGAGGCGTCGCCTGCGATGGTGATGAGCTGATCGCGTCCGCCGACTTCGGTGCGCCCGAGCACCCAGCCGTGCCCGGCAGCAAGGCGCCACCCCTGGTGAATTTGCCCGCTCAGCTTGTCGCGGCTGGTCAGGCCGTGGCCATCCAAGTCGAGCCACCACTGCCGCTCAATCTCAACGTGGTTGGGCGGCGGCTCGACTTCGCCGCGACGCGTGATCTTGAGTGCCAGCGCGTCGCCCGGTTGGCCCATGAACGTGCGGCCCTTTTTCCAGTCGCCCTCCAACTGGGTGCGCTCGGGGTCCACCATCTGCAAGCCCGACAATTCCACCGAGCGAACCGCCTCGTCGGGCACCCACACCCAGGTCTCAGTCCGCTCAAACACTTCACTTTGCAGCGTGGGCACCGCGATGGCGGCGACCGGCGTCGCCAGCACCGCCTCGACATCGACCACATGCTGCCCCGGCCGGACGTGGGCGCGCAGCGCACCATCGGCGCCAATCTGCGCCGGCAACGGGCTTTTGAGTGCGACCGGCCGCCAACCAGAAGGCAACACCGGCCCGAGCACTGCGTCGCGCGCCTTGCCGCCTACCCGCAGCGTCAGCCGGGTGGTCATCCGCAACGGAACGCCGTCGCGCAAGCGCCGCGCCACCGCCACCGTCAAGGAGTCGGTGTCTGCAGCCGTGCCGCCGCCGTCTTTTTGCAACAGCAAGCGGCCGGACTCGTCGCGGCGCGGCGCTTCGACGTCGCTGCCCAGGAGCGTCAACCGGACAACGCCGATGGTCTGGGGCAGCGCAAGCAACTCGGGAACGTCGGACCAGACGAACGTGCCGGCGATCTGGTGGTGACCCGGCGACAGGCGCAACGCCGGACGCCCGCCGTCGAATTGCACCACGGCCGGCCCGCCGTCCAAGGTGATACGCTGGGGAAAAGCCTGCGCGTCGCCCGGCAGGGCCACGACCGTCGGCGTGTCGACCCAGACGTCGAGCGTGAACGACCCGCTGCCTTTTTCGACCCGCAGTTGCAGTTGCCCGGGCCAGTCGCAAGCGCGGCCGTCGCCCCAGGACGTGCACAGCAGGTCTGGCTGATCAAACAGCGCCCAGGCCTGCCAGGGGCGCAGCGGTTCTGGCACATCGGGCGGCGGCGGCAGCGAAAACGCGGTCGACCCCCACGATGTGGCAAAGACCGTCGCGAGCGACAATAGGCTGCTTTTCATGGGTTCCTTGGGGCAGGCGCGCTGCCAGGTCCGCGGCTGGCGCCTTTGGACGCGCAGTGTGCACCAAGGTTGTGCGGGGCGCACCTACGGACCCGTGTAAAAACAACCCGATCGACAGCAGCACGCAGCAAAGCGGCGAGTCGACTTGCAAAGTCGAGAGCTTGCGACCCACTCAGCAAGCAGCGGGCCAACGTGGAAAATCGAATCGATTTTTGACGGAGCCTACTCGAAAATGCGCCCGATCACCGCGCCCTTGGCGCCGTCTTGGCCGAGCGACCGCCACGCGACCACCCAGCGGTTGTCGAAGCGGCCGACGATCGCCGGCTGGTTCTGATCGCCGGTAAAGGTAGTGTTGGCGTGCCAGTCCAGCGCCTGCTGGGCGTTGCCCTTGAATTGCGCGGTCTTGAGCGCATAGCCCTGCTCGTCTTCGCCGACGGTCTGCCAGGTCACAACGTAATTGCCGTTCGGCAGGTAGGCGACGGTCGGCCGCGACTGCTCACCGGCGGTGATCGCGTTGACCTTGAATTCGGTGCCCGACTTGGCGCCGGTCTTGTCGAAAAGCTGCGCGTACACACCAAAGTTGTCGCCGTCTTGGCCGAGCGAGCTCCACACCACCACAAACGCGCCGTTGCCGTCGGCGGCTGCCCGCGGTGCAGTCTGGTCGCTGGGCTTGGTGGTGTGGATTTGGAACTGGTTGCCAATGGCCTTGCAGTCCTTGTACAGCAACTGCCCGTACACGCCCCAACCGGCGCCGTCTTCGGTAAACGACTGCCAGACCACCAGGTAGCGGCCATCGGCAAACGCCGTGACGTGCGGCGTCTGCTGGTTGTCCGCGGTGGTGCTGTTGACCATTTGCTCGTTGCCGACCGCAAAGCCGCTGTTGTCGTAGCACCGCAACATGACATCGTATTTGTTGCCGCCGGCCTGGCCGTACGATTCCCCGGTGACCGCGTACGAGCCGTCTGCCTGCATGGCGGCGACCGGCTTTTGCTGCTCGTTGGTCTTGGTCTGGCTGACCGCGAACTCGACCCCGACCTTGCTGCCGTCGCTTTTGAACCGCTGCGCGTAGATGCCGTCGATGTCGCCGTCCTGGCCGATGCTGTCCCAGGCAACCACGAAGTTGCCGGCGCTATCCATGCCGACGGCGGGGGTGATTTGCGAACCGGTCTTGAAGGTGTTGGCGACCGTCTCGGTGCCGATCAAGGCGCCATTGGCCGCGTAGCGCTGAAACGCGATGCCGCTGCCGTCGCCGTCCACGCCTTCGGAGTCCCAGGCGACCACGAAGCTGCCATTGCTGGCGACGCCGATCGCCGGGTTGGCCTGCTCGCCGGCCTTGGTGTTGTTGACGACGAACTCCTTGCTGCCATTGAGCACCGCGCCGGTCTTGTCGAACTTGCGCGCGTACACGTGGCTGTCTGGGACGTTGAGCCACGCCACCACGCCTTCGTCGCTGGACAGCCCTTGCGCCTGCACGAACTTCTGGTCGCCGGCGACGGTGGCGTTGACGATGCGCTCGGTGCCGACCTTGGTGCCGCTTGAGCTGAACCACTGACCCAAGATGCCGTAGCCGCCGGTGTCCTTGCCGCTGCCATCCTCGAACACCACGCCAAACGAGCCATCTTGGTACACCGCGATCTTGGCGTCCTGCTGCACGCCGGCAACGGTGGTGTTGACGGTGGTTTCGGCGCCGAGGAATGACCCCGGATCGGGCTTGAACACCTGCACCTGCACGTCGCCGCCGCCCTGGTCGGTG
>CAXRHS010000866.1:0-2409 GCA_964230235.1 Myxococcota bacterium | reverse complement strand
ACCTGTGACGACGGCGACAAGTGCACCGAGGGCGATGCGTGCTCGGTCGGCCAATGCGTGGGCGCCAAAAAGGAGTGCGACGACGGCAACGCCTGCACCAACGACAGTTGCAGTCCCAAGCTGGGTTGCGTAACCGGTCCTGCGTTCGGCAACTGCGACGACGGCAACCAGTGCACGACCGGCGACTACTGCGAAAACGAGAAGTGCAATGGTACGCCCAAGGTCTGCGAAGACGGCAACATCTGCACCAAGGACACCTGCGACCCCAAGGGCGGCTGCGCCGTCGACACCGCCGACGGACCGTGCGACGACAAAAACGTGTGCACCAGCAACGACAAGTGCGTATCGGGCGTGTGCATCGGCGAGGCCAAGGGCTGCGACGACAACAACCCGTGCACCGACGACAAGTGCAACGTGGCCGGCGGCGGCTGCAGCTACACCAACAACGTGGCTGCCTGCGAAGACGGCAACCAGTGCACGACCTCGGACAAGTGCTCACTTGGCAAGTGCTACCCGGGCGTCACCAAAAACTGCGACGACGCCAACCCGTGCACGACCGACAGCTGCGCCAATGGCGCGTGCCAGAGCCTGAACAACAGCGCCGCGTGCAACGACGGTGACCAGTGCACCCTGGGCGATGCCTGCAACGGCGGCAGCTGCAAGGCGGGCGCGACGCCACAGACCTGCAACGACAGCAACCCGTGCTCGGACGACAAGTGCGACAAGCTGGCAGGCTGCCAATACCTGGCCAACACCGCGGACTGCAACGACAACAACGTGTGCACGGAAGCGGACAAGTGCGGCAACAAGGCTTGTGTGGGCGGCGCGGCCAAAACCTGCGACGACAACGACGCCTGCACCCAGAACACCTGCGACAAAGTGGCAGGCTGCAAGTACCCGGCGGATCTGGCCAAGTGCGACGACAAAGACCTGTGCACCACCGACAGTTGCGCGGGGCCGGGCGGCGCTTGCAAGCACGACAAGGTACCCAATTGCTGCACCAAGCAAGTCCAGTGCGACGACGCTGACCCCTGTACGGATGACGTGTGCGCCGGCAACCAGTGCGTGCACAAAGCCAACGGCAAGTGCTGCGCCGAAGACGGCGAGTGCAACGATTTTTCGCAGTGCACCGCCGACTCATGCCTGTTAGGCAAATGCCAGTTCACCACCCTACCCGGCACGCCGACGCCCAATGTGCTCGGCGACTTTGAAGACCTCGGCGACATGCAGGATTGGGTGGCCAATCCCAACGTCGGCACCATCGGCTGGTCGCAGAGCAGCACGGCAGGCGCCAACACCGGATCGGGCGCGCTGTTGTTCGGCGACCCCGGCAAGCTCAAGAACGCCAGCGGCTCCGTATCGGTGTCGGTGCTGAGCCCGAAATTCAACGTGCCCGCAGGCGGCAAGGCCACGTTGACGCTGCACTGGAAGCAGGACTTTACCGGCCTATCGTCCACCGCCTACCCGCCATTGGTGGTGTGGGTGGTCGCCGGCGGCAAAGAAACGGCGCTCAACACCGGGTACTACAATACGCTCAAGAAATACCAGCCGATTACCATCGACTTGTCGCCCTTCGGCGGCCAATCGGCGCAAGTCAAGCTCGTCGGTTTGATCTACCACAACGCCACTTCGCCCAATAGCGGCTATGGCGTGCTGGTCGATGACGTCAGCGTGTCGTGGACCTGCAAGGCCACCACCTGCACCGCGGACAGCGCCTGCGCCACGGCGGCCGCTTGCTCACAAGGCCAGTGCATCGCCGGTTCGTGCGCCTACGAATTCAAGTGCTGCACGCTGGCCACCGACTGCAACGACAACAACCCGTGCACCACCGACTCGTGCAGCGGCAACAAGTGCGTGCACAGCAAGATCGCCGGCTGCTGCGCCAAAGACGGCGACTGCAACGACAGCAACACCTGCACTTACGACACCTGCAACGTCGCCACCAAGACCTGCAAGTTCAGCGGCGTGGCCGAGTGCTGCACCAGCAACGCCCAATGCAACGACAACGACACCTGCACCATCGACAGCTGCAACGCCGGCACCTGCAACTTCCAAAACACCTGCTGCGCGGTCGACAAAGACTGCGACGACAAGGACAACACCTGCACCATCGACAAGTGCAATCCGACGACCAAGAAATGCGAGTACTCGGGAACGGGCGTCGCGGGCTGCTGCCTGCCGACGGTGTGGAAAGAGACGTTTGATGGGCCGCTCGCCGGGTGGACGATCTCCAACGGCAGCGGGGCGGCCAAAGGTTGGCAGCAATGGGCAGCGCCGCCGAACCCGCCTGGGGCAAAGTCGGCGCCCGGCGTGCTGTACTACGGCGATCCGGTCCTCAAGAACTTCAACTTTGGCGCCAACAGCGGCACCATCAAGTCGCCCAAGATCACCTTGCCCGCGGCGGCGGCG
>CAXRHS010000865.1:0-4791 GCA_964230235.1 Myxococcota bacterium | reverse complement strand
TGATCTCGCTTTCCGCCTCGGCCAGGTCCAAGCCAGCCAACGCCAGGTCTGCGCGGTCGAGGTGAAATTTCAAGGCCTTTTGGATGGCCGTCGCCAACCGGGCCTGCGCGCGATCGGCGTCCGGTCCGGCCGGCGCGTGCTCCGCGGCTTCGCGCGCTGCCGCGACCTCGTCGTCTGGGGTCTGAGCCGCCGCTGCTGCCGCAGCTTTGGCCGGCGCAGACTTGGTGCCGTCCTGCATCGACGCACTGCACGCCGCAAACGTCAGGAGCGCGAGCGCTGCACACGCAGCGGTTTTGCCATACCGGGCTGCCATCGCCACTTGCCGTGCGCCCAGGTTCGGCGCGCGCCGCAGTCTAGCCCAAAGATCGCAAGGGTGCACCGCTATCGCCCGCGCTCGTGCACATGGCCACACGCCCGGCAGCGCGTGTCCGGACTGGACCAATAGCGGTCGAAGGCGGGCGGCAGTTGCGCCACGATATCGGTCAGGTGCATACGCTCGCGGTGCAACTCGGCGTCGCAGCGGTCGCAGATCCACAAGAACTGGTCGATTTCATGCGGCAGGCGTCGCCGCTCCAGCACCAGGCCTACGGTATTGGCCGGCCGCTGTGGTGAGTGCGGAACATTGGCCGGCAACAAGAAGATGTCGCCAGGCCGCAGCGTAATGGGGACTCGCTTGCCCGCCTGCAGCGTCACGATCGTGACCTCGCCTTCGAGCTGGTAGAAGAACTCTTCACCCTCGTTGATGTGGAAGTCGCTGCGCGCGTTCGGGCCGCCGACAACGGTGACCATGAACTCGCGGTCGGGCCAGATCTGCGCATTGCCCACCGGCGGCCGCAGCAGGTGCCGGTGATCGTCGATCCACTGGCCAAACTGCAGGGGAGGGCTCGCTACCACCGTGTCGCTGTCGGCCATCTGACTACTCCTTCGGTACCGCTTCACTGGTCTGGTGCGCATGCAAAATGGCGACGCCGTCCAAGCCCCCAAGTTCCTCGCGCAGCACCTCGATGGCCCGCTGCACGCGGGTGCGCCGGCTCGGGTGATAGCTGATAGCCAGCGTGGTCAGCTCGATGCTGCGAACGATCGGCAGCTCGTTGGCCAGTTTCAAGTAATCGACCGCAGCGCCGCAGTCTGCGAACCGATCGCGGGCGCGCTTCTCGGTCGCGATCCGCACGAATTCACACAAGTCTGGCGGCGCATCGGGCACGATGTCGCGCGGATCCGGTGTCGGCGCGTTCAGGTGCTTGACCAGTAGGTCGTCGATGGTATCCGCGTCGAAAGGCACCTCGCGGGTCATCAGCTCGTACGCCAGGACACCCAACGAATACAGGTCGCTGCGACCGTCGAGCTTTTGGCCCAGGATCTGCTCGGGGCTCATGTAGTACGGCGTGCCGAACAACTGCTCGCCCGGGCCCGCCGCCGACGAGTCCTGCGCGATCGCAATGCCGAAATCCAAAAGCTTGACGCGCCGATCTTCTTGGGTCAGGAACACGTTGCTTGGCTTGACGTCGCGGTGCAGCAGGCCCAGGTTGTGCGAGTACGCCAGCGCGCCGGCGACTTCGCGCAGGATGCGCCGCACCGTGCCCCAAGCCAGGTGCTGGCCGTGCTGGATGATGTCATCCAGGGTCAGGCCGGTCAGCTTCTCCATGACAATGAACTGCGTGCCGTAAGCCTTCTCGGTGTCGTACACGCGCACGATGTGGTCGTGGTTGAAGTTGGCGATGAGCTGCGCCTCTTGCTGAAACTGTTCTAGAAACGACGGGTTGCTGGCCAGTGAGTGGCTGAGCATCTTGAGCGCGACCGTGCGCTGCAGGCCCGGGTGGATGGCCTCGAAGACCGTGGCGACCGCCCCAGCGCCCAGTCGACCGACCACCCGGTATTTGCCGACATGCTGGATCGAACTCGACTCAAGCAGGCGCTCGCCCACCGCACGGGTTAGAAACTCCCCGACTGGCGGGTGCTTGCGAATCAGTTCGTTGAACGCCACCCGGCCAAGCCGCAGGCAGCGCACTTTGGACTCTGCAGTCACCGTCGCCGAACGCGGCGTCGAAATGACCAGCGCCATTTCGCCAAAAACGGCCGGCGCATTGAGCACCCGCTCAAAATGGGTGTCGCGCATGTGCCCGCGCACGCTGACGCGGACCGACCCGGCATCAAGCAGGAACATCTCGTCGCCTTCGTCGTTTTGCTTGATGATGACCTGACCCGGCTCGAATTCGGACGCCTCCATCGCCGCGCGCAATTGCACCACCGCCGGCAGTGTCATTGAGCGGAACATCTCGAGGTTGGCCCACGCAGGCCGATTGTTCATGTCGTGCGCGGTGATGCGAAACTGCCGCGGACCCGCTGGCGCGATCGGGGCTGGACCGGGCGGCGGCGGCGGCGGAACGTTCGGCGCCATCATCGGCATGCTCGGTTTGTGGGTCATCGCGGCTCCGGTTCGGGGGACGGTTCGGGGCTGGCAGCGGTCTCGGTGCCCAGGTACGCAGCGGTCAGGCGATAGCGCGCCACCGCCTCCAGCAACAGGATGCGCCCGCATGCCAGCAGCGGGACGGCGAGCAACACCCCAATTACGCCGAAAAGCTCGCCAAACGCAATGATCCCCAAGAGCACCGCAAGCGGCGGCAGGCCCACCTTGTTGCCGATGATGCGTGGCGTGATGAAAAGCAAGTCGACGGTGTAAAGCGCGCCAAAGGCCAGCATCAAGCCAGCGACATGCCAGCCTGGCTCGCCGCCCAGCAACTGCAACAGCACCGTCAGCGCAAGGCCGGTCAGCACCCCGACATAGGGCACCAGGTACATCACGGCGGCAATCGGCCCCATGACCAGCCAGAACGGCACATCGAGCAGCGCCATCGACCCGGTAAACCAGGTCATCGCCATCGCGAGCAGCAGCAGTTGACCGCGCACGAACCCGGCCATCACGTCGTCAATGCGGCGCACGATGCGCGTGACCTCGGCCAGGTGGCGCCGCGGCACCAGGTTGCCGGCGATCTGCACGGTGCGTTCGTAGTCGTCGAGCAAGAAGAACGCGACGACCACCACCAGCAGCAGCTTGCCGGTCGCCAACAGCACGTCGCGCGCGCTCGACAAAAGCGCGCTGACCAGCGACTGCGCCGGGCCGATGAGTTCCCGGGCCAGCCCCTGGACCATCCCCGACAGGTCCTGGTAGGGCACCAGATCGCTCGCCTTGGCGCCCAATTGGGCCTGCGTCCACGGGTCGATGCGCAGAAGGTAGTTGTAGAGCCGCGCGGGCGTGTGCTGGCTCGCGCGGATGAACTGTTCACCCATCGACGGCAGCACCACCGTCACGAACACGGCCAGCAGCGCAGCCACCAGCAGCACGGGCACGGTCAGCGCCAGGATTGGCGGCACCCGCCAGCGCTGCAGCCGCACCACCACCGGGTTGAGCGCGTAGGCGACGAAAAAGCCGATGAGGATCGGTGCCGTCACCACCCGCAGCCGGGCGATGAGCCACAGCAAACCGACCAGCGAGCCGCCCAGGACCAGGGTCTTGAAAAACAGCGGCTGCCAGCCAAACGGCTGCGGGCTCGGCGGTGCGGGCGTTGGTTGCGACTGCATGGCATACTGGCGCGCGCGGACCGGCCGCGCGGCGTTCGGGCGAGAATACGGGTGGATCGCAGGCTTGTCAGACTTTTTGGTGTTGCCGGGCCGGGGCTGGCGGCGCTGGGGTGCTGTATTGCGGTTTGCGCGCAGGCTTCTGTGCGCGCGGTGGAACACGATCCGGCGGCGACGCTGCGAGCGCTGCTGCCCGCAGGTCAGCCGAACCGACCGACCGCGTTGCGGCCGCTCTGCGATTTCGCGAAGGCGGCTTCGGCTTTGCAGGCGCTGCCGCTGGCCGAAGATGCGGTGTTTCGCGCGCCGCATCCGCGGGCCAAGGCCGAATTGTGGCGGCTGCGCAAACAGCCCCAGTCTGAGGCCGACCTGGCGAGCGGCCTGCGCGCGCTGCTGGCCGAGCGCGATGGCCCGGCGGTGGCGCGGCTGGCGGTGCAAGACAAGGATCCGCGGCTGGCGCTGGCGGCGATCCGGGCGGCGGTGCCGCTGGCCTTTCAGCACCCGCGGCTGTATGCGTTTCTGCCGACGCTCGACGCCCGCACGCCCACCGAGCTGGCGCTGGCCTTGGTGGCTTTCGACTTTGCCACCCGCTGCGACACCCCGATTCTGTTTGCCTTGGACGCGCTGCACCACCTTGATGGGCGCGTGGTCGCTGCTGCCGCCCACGCCGCGGTCGATTTGGCCGAACAGACGACCGCCAGTGCGCCGCTCAATCGAGTCGTGCAGTGGCTTGCGGCCGGAAAAGGGCCTGCCGGCCTGCGCGTGGCCATCGCGCGGCGGCTCGGCAACGCTGGCTATCTGCACCTGTTGCCGTTGTGGCAGAAGCTGGCAGGCGACCCCGACCCGGCGGTGGTGGCCGAAGCGCAGGTCGCTGCCGCACGGTTGGCGCCGGCAGACGCGCGCATTTGGGTTGCGGCGGCGCTTGCCGATCGCGCCCCTTGGCGGCAGGTCACGGCCTTGCGGGCGGCGGCGATCGCGTACGCGCTCGACCCCGCAGCCATTGCATCGTCGCTGGAAAAGCCGTGCGCGGGCACCGCGATCTGGCGGGATCCGGCGAGCGGAGCGCCCGTCCAGGTCGCGGCCGTCTGCAAGCGTGCGCGGGCGATCCTGCGGGCCGAGCCGGTCGACTGATCGCGGTCAGGGTTTGTCTGAGTCTAAGGGCCTGTAAAAGAACAAGTCAATCGACACGTGCGCGGAGCGGAGCGGCGAGTCGACTTG
>CAXRHS010000864.1:0-7788 GCA_964230235.1 Myxococcota bacterium | reverse complement strand
GACGCTCTTCCGATCTGTGTCGCGCAGTTCGTCCTGGAAAAGCGCGGGCAGCCGTGATCTCGGTACCACCGGCGCACGCCGCGCTTTGCCGATGCGCACCACGGCCTCTACCTGCTCGGCGTTGGCGGGCTGAGCAATCGCCAACGGGCCGCCGCTGGCAGCCGCGGGCAAGCCACAGGCTTTGCGCGCCTCGTCGCCAACAAGCACCCGCGCGCGACCGAGCTTGTCCACAAGGTCTGCGTGGACAGCGGCAGCAATGGCGGCGCGGCCTTCGATCATGCGGCAAGCGTAGGCCGGCGCGCTTTTTTTGGAAAGGGCACGCGCGCCGCAAAACTCGACACCTGCGCGCCCTTGGGCACACTACCGGCGCCCGCAAAGTGGGCGAGAACGCCCCGTGAACAAGGCCGAACCGACCGATCGCGACGACGACGATGACGACGCCAGGCCCGCCGCGGCCGGGCCGACCTACATTTCGGCGGCGGGCATGCAGCGACTGCGCCACGAGCATCATCAGCTTTTGCGTATCGAGCGCCCGCGCATCGTGCGCGACGTGGCCGACGCGGCCGCAATGGGCGACCGCAGCGAAAACGCCGAGTACATCTATGGCAAGCGCCGACTGCGCGAGATCGACAAGCGCTTGCATTTCTTGGAAAAGCGTTTCGAGCTGCTGACTGTCGTCGATCCCGCCGACCAGCGCGTGCGCGATCGCGCCGTTTTTGGCGCGACGGTTACGGCGGAGGATCAGGCCGGGCAGCAGCGCACCTGGACCCTGGTCGGCCCCGACGAAATCGACATCGCCAGCGGTCGCATCAGCTACCGCTCGCCCATCGGTGCGGCGCTGCTTGGCAAACAGGTCGATGACGACGTTCGGGTACAAACACCTGCCGGACTGCGCACCTACTGCATCATCGACGTCACGTTTTCGGGAGGCTGACCATGTTTGCCCTGCGCCTGTTGCCCGTTGTGTTGTGCGCGCTCGTCAGCGCCGAAGGCCGCGCCGCGCCCGCCGAACCAGTGGTACCTGGCATCGAAGTGCTGCTGACCGACCGCATCGACCTTGTGGCGGGCAAGCGCGTCGGCCTGCTCACCAACCCGGCGGCGGTGGACCGCAAGCTGGTGTCGACCCTGGACCGCCTGCGCAGCGACCCGCGCGTCAAGTTGGCGCAATTGTGGGCGCCGGAGCACGGACTTGCCGCGGCGACGCCGAACGGCACCAGCAACATCAAGGGCGTCGAGGCGCGCACCAAGCTGCCGATCGAGGGCTTGTTCGGCGACCGCACCGCACCGTCTGCCGAGACCTTGGCGCGCGTCGACGTCCTGCTTTTCGACCTGCAAGACATCGGGTCGCGCACCTACACCTACGTCAGTTCGCTCGGCAAGGTGATGCAGGCGTGCGCGGCGCACAAGGTCAAGGTCATTGTGCTCGACCGCCCCAATCCACTGGGCGGCCTGCTGTTTGAAGGTCCGGTGCGCGAGGCCAAGTACAAAAGCCTGCTCGGCTGGGGACCCTTTCCGGTCACGCACGGCATGACCTTTGGCGAAATCGCACGCTTTTACAACGAGGAGCTCAAGATCAAGGCGCCGCTGGAAGTCGTCCTGATGAAGGGCTGGCGCCGGTCGATGATCTAGGACGACACTGGCCTGGTGTGGGTGCCGACCTCGCCGGGCATCCCCAAGCCGCTCAACGCCACCATGTACGTCGCCACCGGCATGGTGTGCGGCTCTGGCCCCAACTGCAACGAAGGCGGCGGCAACGCTATGCCCTTTGAGCTGATCGGCGCACCGTGGCTCGACGGCGAGAAGTTCGCGGCGGCGTTGACCAAGCGCGCCCAGGGCGTAGCGGGGTTGCAGCATGTGCGGTTCCGGCCGATGACCTGGCTGCCATGGCACGGTCAGTACGACGGCAAGACCACCCACGGCGTGCAGATTCACCTGCTTGACCTGCACGAATTTCGGCCGCTGCGCCTGGCGCTGCTCATCCTGTCGGTGTTGCACGACGAGTTTGAAGGTCAGATCAAGGTGTCCAATGACCACCGCTTCGGCATGATCTGGGGCAACGACGCGGTGCTGCGCGACTTGCGCGCCCACAAGCCGTGGCTGCAAATCGAGGCCGCCTGGCAAAAGGAACTGGATGCGTTCGGCCAGATTCGCGCGCGGTACTTGCTGTATCCGCTCTAAGGCGGCAAGATCGACCGCCCGGCAGGGCATGGGCGCGCGCCGCGGTTGCGCTAAGTCTGGCGGTACCGGCAACCAAACTGGCCAGCGGCGTCTGATCCGCAAACGACCGAACCCATGGCGCACCGCGACCCCGGCTTTTCGCATTTCATCGGCTCGCTCGATTGCACGGTCGCTGTGCACAACGCGCCGATGGCAGTGGTGCGCGGACTGCTTCCGGCCAATCTGCAGGTCAAGGCGTCGCCAACCGCGACTGAGGGCACAAGCCCGATTTGCGTCGCCTATGTGCGGACCAATCCATCCAATTGGACACTGTTGCCGATGGCCGAAGTTCGGGTTCGCGCGATCGTGCTGATGGTTTTCAACGTCTACATTGGCGATCTGCGCCGCGGTCACCCGGGCCCGTACACGTATGTCGCGCGCTGGTGGTCGGCCGACGACTGGAAGGTGCGACTTGGTAGCCGGCTGTGGGGCTTGCCGCCGAGCCAGCCCGCGGTCGAGGCCGGCGAAGCCAACCTGATCAGCCGGGTGGCGGTGCCGGGCTGCGTGTCGTTGCAGACCCGCGATCACGGCGACATTCCAGAGTGGCCCAAAGTCAAGCAGTTGGCAATGCAGATGCAGGCGCCGCTGCTGGCGACCCGCCCCAACGGCCACCTAAGCGTGGCCGGCATGAACTGGAACCTCGCCGATGCCGATATGCGCTCGTGCGAGTTGACCATGACCTTGGAGCCGGGCCTGCTGCAGGGCGTCGGACTACCGGGCGGCGCCCTGACCTGCACGATGGACGGCACCCGCGACATGGCGGTGGGCGGCGCATTCCGCTTTGGCAGCATTTGCCACTTGACCCACCCGGGCACGCCCGAACGCGATTGGAGCGAGTGGAAGGCCGGGCCGCGGTTTCGCCTGCGCGCCGATCTGTCGCCCATTGAGGTCGGGCCGGTGGCAGAGAAGATGCGCGCGGCGCAGTCGGATTCGTAGTGCATTCCAGGCGCGGTCGGCCCGGTGCGTCTTTGGCGCCGACGTATTGCAACCGCTGATTCTGCATTCGTAAAGCCGAAGATCTGGGTGAAATGCCCGACCGTTGCCGCTGCAAGCACTTGGTTTTTCTGAAAAGGCAGGTAGGATGCGCGGCCGCGTCGGGGCGGGCGGTTCCGTCGGCGCGTCCGCTGGTTGGCGACAACGCCAAATATCCAGCACACATCGAGGAGATCGGGGAATGAAAAAGGCACTGGCGTCCATGGTCCTAATGGCAGCGTTCGCGGCTTGCACGAGCAGCACCGGCAGCACCGGTGGCGGCGGAACGACCGGCGGCGCGGACACCGCGACAGCTGGCGACGGCGCGACAAGCGCGGACGCAGCGACTGGCGGTGGCGATGGCGACGCGAGCACTGACACCACGCCCGGGGGCAGCGATACCGGGACCGCGGGCAGCGAAACAGCGACCGGCAGCGATACCGCGATCGGCGGCGACACGGTCACTATTGCGGACGTGACGGCGGCTGACACGGCGACCGCCGCGGGCGGCACCTGGAAGGAAGCGGAGCCGGCCATGAAGGCCAAGTGCGCGACCTGCCACAACGCCAATTCGAAGTTGTTCTTTCAGGCCGGCGATTGCGCCAGCGCCGCCAGCAAGTCTGCGTCGATCAAGGTCCAGATTGAAACGGGCAAGATGCCGCAAAAGAACGCGCCCGCCCTCGAAGCTGCCGAAAAGAAAGCAATCCTCGACTGGGTCGCCGCTGGCGCCAAGTGCCCTTAGGGCCCGTGAAAAATCTATTCGATTTTCCACGCTGGCCCGCTGCTGACCAAGTGGGTCGCAAGCTCGCGACTTTGCAAGTCGACTCGCCGCTCCGCTCCGCGCACGTGTCGATTGACTTGTTGTTTTACAGGCCCTTACAGGGTCGCCGATAATGGCGACCCTGCCTTTCTATTGCGTGGGCCACGAGCTCACCCGATGCGGGATTCGCCGTGGCGGGCCGCCAGAAATTGGTATTTCCGGCGACCCTGTTAGGGCCCGTGAAAAATCTATTCGATTTTCCACGCTGGCTCGCTGCTCACCAAGTAGGTCGCAAGCTCGCGACTTTGCAAGTCGACTCGCCGCTCCAACCATTTGGTCACTCGATCGAGTGATTTTGTCACCATCCCATAGAGCCCTGACCATGGCAGCCTTGCGATCCGCCGTCGTCGCCACCTTGCTGTGCTTTGGGGTGGCGTGCGACGACGCGGCGATCGGCGGCGCCGCCATCGACGCTGGCTCCAGTTTCGACGGCCAGGCCACCGACGCCGCGGTCAAGAGCGGCTGCCCGCCCGGCTCGGCCGGCTGCAAAGGCGGCGTGCGCTGGATCTGCAACGACCAGGGCACCGGCTTTGTCGAGGCGCCGTGCGCCGGCCAACTGTTGTGCAGCGACGGTCAATGCGTGCAGTGCACCGCCGACGCACCCTGCACGGGCGGCCTGGCGTGCTTGCAGGGTAAGTGCCAGGCTTCGCCACTGTTGGTGGTGTCGACTGCCTTGCCCGCCGGTCTGGTCGGCACGCCGTACAAAGCGGAATTGGAAGCCAAAGGCGGAACGCAACCCTACACCTGGACCCTGGCGCAGGGCACCTTGCCGGCCGGACTGTCGCTGGCGCCGCAGGGCGCGATTGAGGGCACCCCGCAGGCAGCAGGCGCGTTCGCGTTTGGCGTCCAAGTGCAAGACAAGGAAGGTGGCAAAGCGTCGGCCAATCTGGCGCTCGACATCAAGGCGGGCGGCCTGGTCATCACTTCGACTTCGCCGCTCAAGGCTGCCACCGATGGCGAGCCGTACTCCTTCGCGCTGGCGGCGCAAGGTGGCAAGGCGCCTTACTTCTGGGGCATCACCACCGGCAAGTTGCCGGCAGGACTGACGCTCGGCTCGGACGGCACCATCAGCGGCACCCCGCAGGGCGACGGCGACTATCCGTTTGATGTCAAGGCTTTCGACAACGGCGACGCGCCGCTGGTCGCCAGCAAGTCGCTGACCCTGCCCGTCAAGCTGGCACCGCTTGAAATCGTCGGCGACCAGTCGCTCAACCTCATCTTGACCAAGGTCATCGTGCTGCCCCTGATTATCGTGGTCGACAAGGTGCCGGTCCCCTACAACGCCAAGCTGCAGGCCAAGGGCGGCAAGAAGCCCTACACGTGGACCGAAACGCCACTGCCCGGCGTGGTCAAGAACTTCTTGCCAAACGCCGGCTTGCCGAACGGCCTCTCGTTGGCCAAGGACGGCGCGCTGTCGGGCGCGGTCACCGACGCCTCGCAGGTGCTCGAATTCAAGGTGCCGCTGTCGCAGCTCACGCTCAAAGGGTTCTTCTTTGCCGCGCAAGTGCAAGACAGCCAGGCCAAGCCGCAGACCAAGCAGGCGATTTTCATCATTCCGACGGTGCCGGTGGGCGCGCCATAAGGCCGATAGCGGTTCTCCGCGAACGGCCACCGTGGCCCTTTGCTTGTTCCGCGGGTCGCAAGCCGGCGACATTGCAAGTTGAATCGCTGGCCGCTAGCCGGATGCAGAAGACTGACCCGGCTTTCGCCCGCCGCCCCGGCTGACAACGAAGTTTGGAGCGGCGTGTGTCCATGAAATGACCCTGCAGGCGCCATGAACCAACCAAACGGTTCGCGCGTTGGCGGGCTTGCGGGCGGCGTCGGCAAACCGTATCTTGACGACTGCGAGGGGGGCACATGCAATTGCGGGCAAAGATCAAGCGTTTCTGTGGGATTTCGACGGTCGGCGCCAGTCTGGCGTTGGCGACCGGTTGTGACATCGACACGGGGCCGGGTATTGCGACCCTGCACGGACCGATGCCGGCCGACGTCGTCGCCACCCAGGTGGCGCAGGTGCCCGGCGCGGTACTGGCGCCGACAGAGCGCAAGGCCGCCGAGGCGCCCAAGGTGTGGACCAGCAGCCACGCGATGGTCAGCAAGGGCGGCTACCTGTACATCGCCGATCGCGAGCGCAACGCGCTGGTGGTCCTGCGCCAGGCGCCGCTGCAAGTCATGCAGACGATTGCGGTGGCGGGATCGCCGGAACGCACCACTGTGGGCCCAGATGGCACGGTCTATGTCGCGCCGCGGCAAGGCGACGCCATCTTGGCTTTCGCGCCGAGCGGCATTGCCGAAAAGCCATTGGTCGAGACACCAAAACCCATCGCGGTGGGCCTGGAGCCGCGCGCGTTTGCGCTCACTGTCGATGGCAAGCGCATGTATGCCGTGCTCGGGGGCAAGCGGCAGTTGGTCGCGGTTGACCTCGCAACGGGCGCGAAGCACTGGTCCAGCCTGGAGGCGACCCCGACCACCATTGCAGCCGGCACCAGCCAGTTGGTGGTCAGCTTTGACACCGGCCAGGTACGCCGGTACGCGCTGTCGGCGACGTCCTTCGAACCCGGCAAGGGCGACGCGACCATCGTCAATACCGGCGCGTCGTTGGTCAGCGGCTGCAGCGACGGCAACCGCAAGGCGCGCCGCGCGGTCGGCTCGGCGTGGGAGCCAGCCGGCGACCAGGTGCTGGCCGCTCGGGTCGTCGCCGCCCCTGGCACGGTCGATGACAGTGCCGCAGCCAACATGCCCACCAAGTCCACCGCGGGCAAGTCGGGTGGCGGTGGCTACGGCGGCACCACCAAGACCAAGTGCAACGATGGCCCGCGGCGGCCGGCCGAGCCCAGTGTACTCGCGGTGCGGACGGGGTCGGTGGCACCTGCGCGCGAACTGGCCGGCACGCCTTTCCGGACGGCGCCCGGCGAGGTCGCGATGGCGGCGCGCTTTGACCAGCCCGCCGATGTGGCGATCCACCCGACCCGCCTGCTTGCCGCGGTACCGGCGACGGGCACCGACAATGTGCTGCTCGTGCACACCGCGCCGAATTTGCAGGTCGGTAGCTCGGTTGAAGCTGGCGTGCTCAAGACCGGCCACGCTCCGACCGCGGTCGCCTTCAGCGACGACGGCCGCTATGCCTATTCGCTCGACACCCATCAGGTCGCGGTCAGCCGCTTTGACCTCGGTCCGTGGCTCAAGGCCCACGAACCGGGTGCGCCGACCAACCAGGCCCCGGCAGAGATCGCGGCGGTTGCGCAAGTCGCCTATGGCGTCGACGTGCTGCCAGAAGCTGCGCGCCTCGGGCGGCGGACCTTCACGTTCGCCGGCAACGCAAACCTCTCGAAAGAAGGTGTGTTTGCTTGCGCGACGTGCCACCTGGACGGCGGGGAAGACAAGCTGGTGTGGTTCGTCGCCGAAGGGCCGCGCCAGACGCCGTCCTTGGCCGGGCGCCTGGACGGGACCGCGCCGTTCAACTGGAAAGGCTCGGAAGGCGACCTGCAAAACAACATGGTCAAGACCGTGCACCGCATGGGCGGCAGTGGCCTGTCCAACGCCGAACTGGCATCGCTTGAGCAGTTCTTGCTGATCGGCCTGCCCAAAGCGCCGCCCAATCCGAACCGGCAGGCCAACGGCGAATTGACGGCGGCGCAGGCGCGCGGCAAGGACCTTTTCAACCGGCCCGACGTGGGCTGCGCAGGCTGCCACGTCGGCGGCGTGGGCGTCGATGGCGCGGCCCATGACGTTGGTACCGGCGCAAGTGGTGACAAGATTGCGGCCTCGTTTGCGGGCCT
>CAXRHS010000863.1:0-2562 GCA_964230235.1 Myxococcota bacterium | reverse complement strand
GGGCGGCATGACCCAGGCCGTGGACAGCGGTCAGGTAGTGGATGTGGCGACTGCCGAGGTTGGCGTAGTTATCGTGTTGCGACCACACGTCGCTAAAGCGCATGCCTTGCGCGTGCCATTCGTCGTGGTGGCTGGCGATTTCGGCAAAGATCGCGCGCCGACGCTCGGGTGGCAGCCCAAAGCGGTTGTCGGCGGCATCGGTGTGCAGGTTGATGGCCTGCGGCGGTTCGGCCGCGTGCATGCGCCCGGCCAGCGCCGCCACCACGGCCAGCGGCAAAAGCAGGCTCGCCCACTGCCATTGCCGCGGCACCGGCCGATCCCAATTGGCCTGGTCGGTGATCATGCCCTGTCCGCTCGCTCGGGGTGGTGGTCGATCGTCCACATGTCTTTTCGGTACAGGGCGGGCAGGGCTGCTGCGGCGATCTGGCGGGTGTTCGCGGCCTTGGGCGCGCCGGGTTCCCCGCAACCGCCAGTGCGGTCATCGTATCGGCCGTGCAGTTGCGCCGTCAATCGCGCCTGAGCTTGCCAGACCGGCCTGCGCGGGCCGGGCGTTCGGCGTCCCCTCTGCCCTTCGACGCGTGGCCAAGTTCGCGCCGCGTGCACTCCCGGCTGCAGAGTTTGGATAGGCCGGCCCCACCGCAAATCGAAATCGACCTCGGCGATGCACGTGGAGCACCGCCGACCGTCGCCTCGGCGTGGTTGCAGTTCGGGCTCCCTGCGGGGTCGGGCCGTTGCCGGCAAAGCGCTGTTGCGGCTGCCGATCGCGATCTCAGCCTTGACACCATTGGGCAAGCGCCTATCCTTGCGCGCCTTTTTGAGGAGCCTGCCACCATGCGCCACATCAGCCCGATCCCCACCACCTTGTTGCTGGCATGCCTCGCCTTTGCCGCGCTGACGGCGGCCTGCGGTTCGACCGCGGCTGGCACCGATGCCGCCTCCGCGACCGACACGGCGGCCGGCGATGCCGCGACGACCGATGGTGCCGTCGCCGATACCGCAAAAGACACGGCCAGTTCGGGTGCAACCGACGCCAGCGCGCCGGCCGACACCGCGCCCAAGCCCGATGTCGACCTGGGCATGGAGTGCAAGGAAATCCAGGGCTGCCTCGCCGCCTGCCCGGCCGACAAGGACGTCGTCGCGTGCGTGAACAACTGCGCCAAAGACGGCACCGCAGCCACCAAGACCAAAGCCAAAGCCATCGCCGACTGCGCCGCGCAGAGCTGCAAAGGCACCACTGCCGGCCCGGCGACGTTTGGCTGCCTGGCTGCCAAGTGCTTCGACCCGCTGGCCGCTTGCGGCGAATGGAACGGCGCGGGGACCTGCGCGCAGTCGATGGGCTGCGCCGCGCGCTGCGCATTTGGCGACGACAAGTGCCGTTCAGCATGCCTGCCTGCCACCGCCAAGGCCGAGGCCGGCAAGCTGGGCGCGCTGATGTCCTGCGCGGCCGAAAAGTGCTTCTCGCTCGCCACCGCGGACGAGATCGCGACTTGCATGGCCGACAAATGTGCGACTGAGCTTGGGACCTGCAAGGCCGAAGGATGGAACTGTGGCCAGTTGGCTTCGTGCCACGCCAAGTGCCCGCCGCCCACCCCGGACAAACCCAACGCCTGCAAGCAGCTGTGCTCGGTGCTGGCGACCAAGGACGGCCAGGACAAAGAGTCCGCGCTCGTCGAGTGCAAATCCCAGTGCAGCACCACCCTCAACAAGATCGAGTGCATCAACAAGACCTGCGACGACAAGCGCATCGCCTGCTTCGTCAACGACGGCACCGACGACTGCAACGCAATCTTCAAGTGCGTCAACGCCAATTGCCAGGGCTTGGGCGGCGACGCCAAGTGCATCGGCGACTGCGTCAAGAAAGGCACGGCCAAGGCCAAAGACGGTTGGGTCTACTATGAAGGGTGCATCACGCTGACGCTGGAGACCGACCAAGCCAAAAAATCGCAGTGCGCCTTTCCCTACGACCTGACGACCTGCATCAACCACCTCAACGGGTTCTGCGACGCCCAGCACAGCAGCTGCTTCAAGCCCCAATAGGCCGCTTGCCCCCGATGGCGTCGCTTCTGCCCATTGACGAAGCCCTGGCGCTGGTGCTGGCCCGCGCGCCGCGGCTGGGCTCGGTTGCGACGCCCATTGGCGACGCGCATGGGTTGGTGCTGGCGACCAGCTTGTGCGCGGACCGCGACCAGCCGCCGTTTGACCGCTCGGCGATGGATGGCATCGCGCTGCGGTCGGCCGATGCGCAAGCCGGCGCGGAGTTGCCGGTGGCTGGCACCGCCGCTGCCGGCGTGCCGTTCGCCGACGCTGTGGCGGCCGGATCTTGCGTGCGGATTTTTACGGGCGCGGTGGTGCCGGTCGGGGCCGACTGCGTGGTGCCCGTCGAGCAACTGACCTTTCAAGGTCAGAACTGCATCCTGCTTGCCAGCGGTCGGCCGGGTCAACACATCGCGCGCCAGGGCAGCGAGGTGCGGCACGGTGGCGTCGTCGTGCCGGGCGGCCGCGGGCTGACCGCTGCGCGGCGGGGGGTCGCCGCCGCGGGTGGGCACGCTGAAGTGGCGGGCG
>CAXRHS010000862.1:0-6782 GCA_964230235.1 Myxococcota bacterium | reverse complement strand
AAGCCTTTGGCGTACCTTTTGTGGTTCGACCCGACCTGGACACCTTGGCCCGCCCAGGCCTTGGTGGTGTTCGGCATCGCGCGGTTCTGGCGCGCAGGCGGGTTGTTGCGTCGCGCGGCGCTGCTGCCGGGTCTGGGACTGCTCATCGGACTTGCGCTGTTCATCGGCGGTTCGGTGTCGGTCGCACTGCGCTACCAGTCCCTGCTCGCGCCGGTGTGGGCGCTGCTGGCCGGTGCCGCTTTTGCTGTGCCGCCGCGCGAACCCGAGCCGGGTCGTGCGGCCAAAGCCAGTTGGCCAGACAAGATCGGCGTCGTATTTGCCAGCGTCCTTGCCGTTGTCGGTCTGGCCGGCGCGGCGATGTCCGCTTCGGCCTGGCAATTCCTCGACCTTGAAGCCCAGGTCTACGCGGCGTTGCGGCCGGTCGTGCCGACGCTGCCCGACGGTGCCGTGGTACTGGTGCCCGACCGCGAGGGTGCGCCAGACCAGGAAATCGTCATTGATTTTCCAGATTTTCTCGCCAAGACCGCGGGTAGACGGCTGAGCGTCCTGCACCTGGGCGAGTGGCAGCGCCTGCAGCGCGAAACCGTGGCCGCCAAGGCGCCCGCGGTGTACGTGTGGCGCAGCCCGCACTGTCAGGCCCGGGCACGGGTGGTCGGCCGCTGGCCCGAAGGGCGCGACCAGGGTGGGCTGCCGCTGCGCGCGGTGTGCCGACCGCTTGTCGATCTTGCCGCGCGCCCGGGGTCGGCCATCGTGGCCCAAGGACGGCACCCACCGCCGCGCGAAGACCCCGACCGGCTGCACGAGGAATACCACCAGTTTGCGGGAACCGCGGTGGCGTGGAGCCTGATTCGCCTGGGAGCGAACCCGTAGCGGTCGCGTGCGCGCGCGCCGTCGCTCAGCGCACCCAAACTGCCATGTCTACTGGAAGGTACTTGAAAAGACTCGGATCGCCGCAGCTGCCGGGTCCGCCCGCCATGGTGTTGCCCTGGCCGTTGGCCTCCAGGTTGGCGCCGTTGCCATACAAGTTCGTCACATCACAGTACGAGGCAATCGGCGAGGACTCGTAGTTCTGGCCCCAGCCGCCGTAGATGTGCGAGCCACCCAGGCCACCCTGCGTATGCTGGTATTCGTTGTTGCTGGCGGTGGTTGCAAAGCGGTTGGTGTTGACCTGTGCGCCCCAGCCGGCCGCGCGGTTGACGACTACCGCCTCGCTGTTCTGCTTGTCGACAAACGGGTCGCCAAAGCGCGACTGCGAGCGCTTGGTGTTCAAGATGGCGCCCGTTGTGCCGCTTTGGGCTTTGCGTGGCGCGGTCAGCGTGACCTCACCGCCCTTGACCAGGGTCAAAAGCGGTGTGTTCTGGTGGGTCGACAGCACGTCGTAGGCGCCCCAGGCGAGCAGCGATCCGTTGTCGTGGGCGCTGACCAGCAACTCTTTGCCGGCCACCAAGGCATACGCGCTGGATTTGCTGCCGGCGGTCAAGCCGTTGGCAGCGGTGCCTTCGGTACCGGAGCCATGCCAGAAACCGGTGTCGGCCCAGGCGTGGCGCAGGTTGTCGGCCGAGTCGAGGTTGAAAAGCAACGTCCAGCCGCCGCCCAAAATGGTCATTTCGCAGTACACCTCGAAGGCCGCGGTGCCGCCGATGCCATCGATGTCGATCCAGTACGGTCCGCTGGCGGCGCTGGGGTTCTTGGCGATGACGTCTTTGCACGACAGCGCCGGGTTGTCTTTGGCGCCAGGCAGCGCCAGCGACATCAACGCCCAAGACTTGCCGTTGCACACGAACAGCGCTTGCGCCGCTGGATTGCCATAGGTGGCGCCGAAATTGTTGGCGTCACACGGCACCGGCGGCGTGGTCGCGCTGTGAAAGACCAGCGCGCCACCGACGCCGACCTTTTTGGTGCTTTTGACCCCGGTGGCGATGCTCCAGGCGTTGAGCTTGCCGTCTTTGTTGCCGAGCGTGCCGGCCAGGTCGGCGACGGACAGCGACCACAGGCCTTTGGGATTCTGGCCGATCCAGGTCGACAGGTCGCCATCGACCAGTTTGTCGCCGGCCTTGAAGGTGGCCTTGAGTGTGGTGCCGCTTCCCGATTGTTCGTGCAGCTTGTAGGTCGCACCGCCGGGAGCGAACAAGGTGATGCGCAGCTTGCTGATGTCGCTGTTGGTGACGTCGACGGTGACCGAGAACGATTCGGCGATGCCAAAATCGGGCACATCGATGACGTCGGAGACGCCGGTCGCGATGCCGTCTGGAATGTCGAGCGGGGTCTTGGTGCTGGCCGCCAGTTCTTGAAACTGGGTGGTCAACAGGTTGCCGGAGACCTCGTTCAGGCCATCGGCCGGCAAGTCTTTGGCCGTGACCGCGCTGGTGGCGCAATCCAAGCTGCCGTCAGCCTTGATGCCCTTGACCACCAGTCCCGTGCCGCACGCGCTGTTGACCTTGGCGAGCACCGGCAGGCCGCCCAAGTCGGCGTAGTTGCCGGTCGTAGCCACGTCCGCGAACTTGGGAACGTCTTTGAGGTCTTTGTAGCTGCCCGACGCCGCAACGGCGGCGAGCGAGGCTGCCTTGACGTAGTCGCCGAGGTCGGCCGATTGCGCGTATTTGCCCAGGTCCGCGGTCTTGGCGTAGGGGGCGAGGTCACCGACTTTGGCGTACCCGGCCAGCGCCTTGGGGTCCAACTGGCCCATACCGACGCAGCCCGAGCAATCCAGACCCTCGGCCACCGCCGCGCGCAGGCTGAACGGCACCGACAGCACCTGCTTGCGCGGCAGTTCGGGATCGGTGCCGACGGTAACCCCCAGCCACGCTTGCGGCAAGGTCGCCAGCGTCTGCGCAGAAAGTGGGGACTGCAAACCGAGCGAGGCTGCGAAAAGGCCCTTGGCGACGGTCACCTTGAAGGGCCCCTCTTTCCACACGGGTGTGGCGGCTTTGTCGCTGTCGTACAGCGCAAAGGCGATGAGGTAGTCGCCGTCGGCGCCTGGGCCATTGCCTGATGTGACGAGCGCTCCGTCGACGGCGAACGTCAGTGGGACGGCGGTGGCAGAATTGGCCAAAGTGAGCGCGGCGACAGCCAACACAGCAAGCAGGATACGGTGAAGCATCAGAACCTCGAAGCGACAGGGGCAGCGTGCGCAAGGCGGACAGCGCAAAGGCAAACCCGACGGTTGCGAAAGCGGCGCGGGGACCGTCATGCTGCGCTGGGCCGTGCCGGGTGTCAACGCGTGGAATTGCTTGACCCCAGCTTGACGAGCCGCGGGGACCGTGCCAAAGGTGGCGACACGCGGGCAATCGACCCGCGCCCGACGCGGCCGGTGACCGACACGACCCACACAGCGCGCACCTGTGCCTGGCATGCCCGCGCCACCGCGTGGTGTCTTGACCAGCTGCGCCACCGCCCGGCCGACCGTGGCCTGGTTGTCGGCGTCAACGGCCCACAAGGCGCGGGCAAAACGACACTGGTGCGCGCGCTGCAGACCCGGTTGGCGGAGCATGGCCTGCGGGCGGTCGGGGTCTCCATCGATGACTTCTACTTGCCGCGCAAACTGCAAGTCCGGCTGGCACTGCAACATTGGGAGAACCCGCTGTTGCAAGCCCGCGGCCATGCGGGCACCCACGATGTGCAGTTGGGCGCGACCACGGTAGATGCGCTGGCGCGGCTGGGCGCGGGCCAAAGAGCACTGGTCCCGGTCTACGACAAAACCGCCTACGACGGCCGCGGCGACCGCTTGCCGCCGGACCAGTGGCGCCAGGTAGACGGCCCGGTGGACGTGGTGTTGCTCGAGGGCTGGATGCTGGCGTTCGCACCGGTCGGCAGCGCGGCACTGGCCCCGCACGTGGGCTGGCAGCAGGCGGTGTGGGCGCAGGTGGACGACAATCTTGGGCAGTATGGCGAGTGGACGCGCCGGCTCGACGCCCTGCTGCAGCTGACGGTGGACGATCCGCAAACGGTCGCCGGCTGGCGCATCGATGCCGAAGCCAGGGTGCGGCGAGCACGCCGGCCGGCCATGAGCGAGGCCGAGGTGGCAGCGTATGTGCAACTGTTCCTGCCCGCGTACCGGGTGTATCCGCAGGCGCTAGCGGCGCGACCGCCGGTGGCGCAAGACCGGTATTGGCGGGTCAAGCTGGGGGACGACCGCCTGCCGGCAGCCTGACGTCGTCCTGGCCGGCAGTCAGCCCCGCCCGGCGACCAATAGCGCCTCTGCCAGTTCCAACGCATCGGTCGGCCACAGCCACGCCGGCCGCGGGTGCATCGCACCCAACTCCGCTTCAGCCCGGCAGGTCAGCACCATGGTCCGCCACTGCAACGGAATCGCCTCGCGCCCTAGCGCTGCACCCAAAAGCGCACCCACAATGGCCGCGTTGGTGTCGGTGTCGCCGCCGCGGCGCACGGTGTCGACCAGCGCTTCTTCAAACGTCGCCTCCCCTTGCAGGTGATGCAAGGCCAGCTGCAGCGCGTGCTCAAACCAACCGGCCTGGCTGGTGACCTGCACGGGCGCGGCGATGCTGCGGTCGACCACGGCCTGAACTTGGGCTCCGCACAGCGCTCGGCTTGCGGCCTGGGCAAACGCAAACACATCCCGTCGGTCTTCGCCGGACCAGATGGCGTGGGCGATCGTCGCCACAAACAGTGCGGTCGCCTCCTGGCACACCGCATGCGGGTGGGTGATGCGGGCGTCTTGCCGCGCCCACTGCACGGTCTGGTCCAGCGGTCGGCCGGCGCAGAAGATGCCAAGGGGGCTGCTGCGCATCAGGCTGCCATTGGCCTGGCTCTGCTGGTCGCCGTGACCTTCGGCGTTGGCGGCGGGATGTGGGCCGGTTGCGTAGCCCAGTGCGGTCGCGGTGGTGCGACCGATGTCGAACGGCGGCGAGTCGTACCAGGCGCGGTAGCCCCGCGCCACCTGGTCCGCGTCAAAGCCGCCGTCGCGACAGAGCGTGCGCGCCAGGCACAAGGCCATCTCGCTGTCGTCGGTCGGCTGGCCGGCGCGCAGGTTCCACGAACCGCCGTCTTTGAGCAGGCGCGGCCCGTCCGGATACTCGGCGGCAATCGACGCCGGCCCGCGAAATTCGACGAGGCCTCCCAGCGAATCGCCTGCCAGCTGGCCGAGCAAGCAGCCTTGCGCACGCGACAACCGGCCTGCGTCGGTGCAGTGCGGCCAGGGCTTGACCGGCGCGAAGGGGCCCGTGTCCAGCGGCAGGGGCCCGCGGCTGACCAGGGCACGCAACGCCTTGAGCGACCAGTCCTTCTCGGCCGGCAGACACCCGGCGCAGCCTTCGACCGAGCCGCTGCCATCTGCGCCATAGCGGACCGGCTGGCCGTCGCCGCGATACAGTTCACCGCCCGCGCCGCGCAACAGCGCATGACCGCCGGCGATGTCCCAAGAAGCAGGAAAGTACGTCGAAAACGTCGCCGCGGCGTCGCCAGCGGCCACCAGTGCCAGGCGATAGGCCACGCTCGGCAGAACGCGCACCCGCAGCGGTGCCACCGCTTTGTGCATGCCGCGCACGCTCGACCACGCGCCCAGCACCACCTTGGGCACCGCGGCCAGTTCGCGGTCAACCGGTTGGCCGTTGCGGGTCAGCGGCCCGCAGCCCTCGGCCCACGCCACCACGTCGCCGGCGTCGTCCGGCGCACACACCGCGTGCACCACGCCGAGCACCGGCAGGCCTTGCCACACCAGCGCAATCGACACCGCCGAGCCTCGTTCGCCGCGCACCAGCGCGTGGGTGCCGTCGTTGGGGTCGACCACCCACACGGGTGCGCCCGGTCGCGAAACGGAGCCAGTCTCTTCGCCCAGGTAGCCGAACGCGGGAAAGGCAGCCAGCAGTTTGCCGCGGATCAGGTGCTCGGCGTCGTCGTCGCACTGCAGATGGCTGCCGTGGTCGCTGGGCACCATGGTGGCGCGGGCGTCGCGGATGAGGTGCGCCGCCGCGGCGGCCGCGTCGAGGGCGGCTGCGAGCGCTGGGGCAAGGTCGGCGGGGAGCGACATGGCGGACTCGCGAGCGCCCGCGGCGGTGCGCGGGGGCATAAAGCGTGAACCGGTTTGTGGCGGGGGGCAAGGGTTCGCACAGGTTGCAGCGCAGTTGCATCATCCGTACTACATTCGATATAACAACACGCCGCGCCAGGGTGGCGCTCGGACTCCAAATGCACAAGAATCTGACGACAATTGGCAATAGCCTTGGCATCGTCATCGAAAAGCCCATCCTTCAACTGCTGGGTATCAATCGCGATACGGTGTTGGACATGACGACCGATGGCGAAGCGCTGATTCTGCGGCCCGTACGCCAGGCCGGGTTGTCTCGCGGTGTGGCCGACGCAACTGAACACGTACTGGCCGCGCACGCGGAGACCATGCGCAAACTTGCGCAATGAGCGTGGCCGATCCAGCGGTGACCTTTCTGACAGTCGCCGACGTCGTTTTCATCCATGGCCGCCAGTTGGCCTTGTTTGGCGGCGCCGATGGGCTGCGTGATCCCGCCAGGCTGGCTTCAGCCGTCGCGCAGGCCCAGATGACCTTTGGCGGCGTTCAGCTGGAAGGTGACGTGTTTGGCATGGCTGCCGCGTACTGGTTTCACCTGGTCGCCAACCGTCCATTCGTAGACGGCAACAAGCGAACCGGCCTCGCTGCGTGCCTGGTATTCCTGCGTATCCACGGCTGGACGCTCGACCATGCGCCTGCGCAACTGCATGACCACACGGTCGCAGTAGCCTGCGGCCAGCGGTCGAAAGCCGATTTGGCAGCTTGGATCACAGCGACGGTCCGACCCGCCAACTGAGAGTCG
>CAXRHS010000861.1:0-4776 GCA_964230235.1 Myxococcota bacterium | reverse complement strand
CATGCGTCGGTGGTGCACGGATTGGCGTCGTCGCAGCTGGTGATCGCACCGGGCAGGCAGGCGCCGCCTTTGCACTGGTCGCCGACGCTGCAAGCGCTGTTGTCGTCGCAGGGCGCGGTGGTGTTGGCAAAGGTGCAGCCGGTCTGCGGTTCGCAGCTGTCCGCCGTGCACGGGTTGCCATCGGCGCACGCGACCGCCTTGCCGGCGGTGCAACCGCCGTTCTGGCACTGGTCGCCTTGGGTGCACTGGTTGTTGTCGTTGCAGGGCGCGAGGTTGGGCACATTCGAGCAACTGGCCGCGGCGGTGCAGCCGTCGGTCGTACACGGGTTGTTGTCGTCGCAGTTCTTGGGGTCGCAGACCGGTTTGGCGGCATCGGTCTTGGCGGCGTCGCCCGCGTCAGAGGCGTCGGCGCCCGCATCGCTGGTTTGCGCGTCCGCGGGTGTCGGCGCGGCATCGACTGCGGCGTCTGCTGGCTGTGTGCCATCGGCGGCATCGGCCGTGGCGCCCTGGGTATCGACCGCGGTTGCCACGGCGTCCGCGCCAGCCATCGTGTCGCTGCCAACGCCTTCGACCACAACGGCGTCTTCGCAGCCCGCGATCCCCGCCACCAGCAAGGCGACCGACGCGACGGCAAAAGGACCCGTGTAAAAACAAATTGATCGACACGAGTGCGGAGCGGAGCGGCGAATCGACTGGCAAAGTCGCGAGCTTGCGATCCACTTGGCAGGCAGCGGTCCAACGTGGAAAATCGAATAGATCTTACCCGGGCCCAAACCGCGGCGCAGCGCCACTTTCCACTCTCGCAACCCGAGCAGCCGCATGCTTCCTCCGTGCCGGTCCGGCCATGGTACCGACCGGCACACAATCCCTTACCGTACACGCCTTGCGAGTTGCCACAATTGCCGCAGAATCGAGCAGCGTTTCAGTCTGTTGATTGCCGATGCGGGCATTTACAAAGTATCACGCGCGCTTTGGGCGGTGCGCCGGCGCTCGGGCCCCTTGAACCCGTGCAAAACGCGACCGGTGCAGGCCGACTTGTCGACGTAGTCCTGGTCCGGGCGCTGGCGGGCGCCGTCAAAGTCCACCGCGCCAACGGGCAGAACCTTGGGCATCGCACGCGCTCCGCGCCGGCATCGCGCCAGCGGCATTGGCAGCGCCCAGTGGGTTGGAGGCAAGGTTGTTCCGCTGCACGGGTGGCCGGCATGGCAGTGGTCCGATGCGATCGGCGGCGCGGCGAGCGGGCGCCGGATTTCCCGGTCGCCCCTGGGAGAGCCGGGCAGGCGCGGGTCGCGGTCTCTGCAGAGGCCGGGACTGCGCGCTGCTCGCCATTGCCGGTCGCGCCAAGCCATGCCAAAGTACGGCTGCGGTCGCCCATTTGACGGCCCTGGAGTTTGCGCAATGCTGCCGCTTCGTTTCTCGGTTCTTGTGGTCTGCGCCGTCGTGTGCTGCGCCAGTTGCGGAGAGGACAAACCGCCTGCCAGCGCGGTCGCTGATGCAACGGCAAGCGGCGACGTGGGCAGCCAGGAGGTCGCGGTCGCCGACACCGCCGACGCAGCCAAGGCTGGCGGCGACGTGCAAGGTGGCGACTCGGCTCCGGCCGACGCAGCCGCCGAGGTCGGCGTTGCCGATGGCGTCAGTGTCAACGACACCGCGGCAGAGACCAAAGCGGACGGCGCCGCGCCGAGCGACGTGGTCGCCATGGATGCGCCAGACAGCGCGGCCGCGGGCGAGGTGCAAGCCGACACCCAGACGTTGTCCAAGGTGGACGGGGCGTGGGTCAGCACCGAGTCGGCGGCGACCTACACCCTGCACGGCCTGTGGGGCTGGAGCAAGGACAAGCTGATTGCAGTCGGCGAGCAGGGCGCCATCGTGTGGTCCGACGGCGCGACGTGGAAGGCAGACGAAAAGAACAAGGAATTTCAGTGGCTGTACGGAGTCTGGGGCGCCGCGCCAAACGACGTCTGGGTCGTCGGTTCCAGCGCCACCGTGCTGCACTTTGACGGCACCGACTGGACCAAAGTCAAGGTCGCGTTCGACGGCGCAATCCTCGCCGTCCACGGCACCAAGCAAAGCGACGTTTGGGCCGTCGGCGACGCCGGTCAGGTCATCCACTTTGACGGCAAGGTGTGGTCGCCGGTCAAGATGCCCAACGCTACCTACTACTACAGCGTGTGCGCGATTGGCGCCGAAGATGTGTGGGTCGCGGGCGGCGGCGGCACCTTGATGCACTGGGACGGCAAGGCCTGGGCGACCAGTGCTTCGGGGGTGAGCGGCCTGGATGCCAACATCGAGGGCGTGTGGGGCAGCGCCGCCAACGACGTGTGGGCGGTCGGCAAGAAGGGTTACCTGAGCCACTTTGACGGCAAGGCCTGGCAGCCCGTGGACCACCCGCTCAAGGGCGCGTGGCTGTTTCGCGCGTGGGGCGCCGCCGCCAACGACGTGTGGTTCACCGGCAACGACGGTGCATTGCTGCATTGGAACGGCGCGCAGGTGGACAAAGTCGAGATCGCAGAGCAGATGTCGCTGCGCGGCATTTGGGGCGCGTCGACCAAGAACTTCTGGATCGTCGGCCCGAGCAAGACGACCTGGCACTACGTGGCGAATTAGGGTCCGTGTCAGGGCCCGTCTAAAAACAAGTCGATCGACACGGAGCGGCAGGTTGCCTTGCAAAGTCGAGAGCTTGCGACCATCTGGCAAGCATCTGCCAACGTCAAAAATCGAGTCGATTTTTCATGGGCCCTACCATGCGGCAAACGTCGTCTTCCACAGGTTATTGAAGGCGGCCCCGGCCACGCCGCACGCGCACCACGTGTACGCGCCGCTCGGGCTGCACGCTTTGGCCGCGGGCGGTCCCGCCACGTCGTAGGCATGGCGCAGTGCGCTGGCCACACGGGCGGCCAGGTCCTTGACCTCGGCTTCGCTGGCGCCGTCGAGTTGGTTGTTCCAGGCGAGCGCGATGCGGGCGTCGGGCGAGGGGTTGTTGGCCGCCCATGCGCGCGCGGCGTAGACCGCGGTGCTGGCAAAGTGCTTCATCTGGTCCAACGTGAGCTTGTCGGTGTTGTAGATGTCGCTGCGCCAGAACGCCGAGCCGAGCGGCGTGTAGCTTTCGTCAAAGAAGGCCTTGGCCGCTGCCGCGCCGGCCGGGCCGACCTGCGCCAGCCGCGCGTGGTGCATCGCAAACATGTTGACGGCTTCCGAGCGCTGCGCGACGGTCGCCGCACCCACGCACACGGTCGCCGGATCGCCGTACACCTCTTGACCCCACCATTTGACGTAGGCGTTCATGTCTTGCCAGAAGCCGGCGTCCAAGGTCCAGTCTTTGAGGTTCGGCTTGTAGACGGCGAAGTTCTGGGTCGCCTGCCCCATGCCGATGATGTAGACCGCGCCACCCATCGGCGCTGCGCCAGTTGGGCCCTCGTAGAGGCCTTGGACGACGTCGCGCACCGCCTGCCGCACCGCCTTGTCGGTGCGCACGCTCGACGGCAACTCGTTGATGGCCCAGTAGTCGCGGCCGACCACGTAGCCCTTTTCGACCATCCGCTTGCGGAATTCCTTGCCCTTTTGCAGCCAGGTCATGCCGGCGACATCGCTCCAGCCGCCCCAGTGGAACTCGGCCAGCGCCGCAAACCGCCCACCGTAGGCATGCACGTCGGTCAGGGCCGGTTCGCCGCGCGGTTGGGTCTTGTCGCCGGCCAGGGCCGGCAAGTGGATGTAGTAGTCGGCGCACGGTGCCGGGTCGGCCGCGAGCGCCTGGCCCAGGTAGCCCCAGCCTTTTGGATTGTACGTCAGCACCTTGGCTTGAAAGGTGCAGTTGGCCGGCAGCGGCGGTGGCGGCCAGTTGGAGACGCAGGCGTTGTTCTTGCACACCATGGCCGCAGCGCAGCCGCAGTCTTTGGCGCAGCTTGCGCAGGTCTCCTGGCTTTCGCATTTGCCATTGCCACAGACGGCGGCCGGCGGGACGTCGGTTTTGGTGGTGTCGGTGGCAACGGCATCCGGCACGCCGGCAACGTCTGCTTGCGGCTGCGAGTCGGGCGGGATCGGCGTGTCCGGCCCTGGTTGTGTATCGGGCGCCAGTGGCACATCCAGCGCCGGTGGCAGTTCGCCGCCAGACTGCTGGTCGGTGGTTGGCGCGGTTTCGGTCGGGACCGCCGTATCTGACTGTGGCGCCCCGTCGGGCGCGTCGGCAGCGACCTGGTCTGGCGCGACGGCATCGGGGACCAGCGCGGCATCGAGCGGTGCGTCTTGCGCCTCGTCGTCGGCATCGCCGGGCGCGTCGGCCGGCGCAGTGCCCTGGTCGTCGGCAATGCCCTCGGTGGCCACAGCATCGGGGCTCGCTGCACGAACCTCGGTGCGCGCGTCCGCGTCGACGGTGTCCGGTACGCGTCCGCCTGCTGCGGCGTCGAGGCCTCCGGCGGCAAATGCCGTGTCGGCGGCACCGGCACCTGGCGGTGGATCAGCGGGTGGGCTCACGCAGCCGGCGACGCAGCCGCCGATAAAGCCAAGCAGGACCAGGTTTGGCAGCGCCATCGCCGTCTTGCCGTGCCGAACGACGGGCACGGGTGGTGCGGCGACGGTACGCCCAAATGCCTACCCCTGCAACGGCTTTTTGCCGGCGGTCGCCGCTGGTTCAGGACCGTAAGGGCCTGTAAAAGAACAAGTCAATCGACACGTGCGCGGAGCGGAGCGGCGAGTCGACTTGCAAAGTCGCGAGCTTGCGACCCACCAAGCAAGCAGTGGGCCAACGTAGAAAATCGAGTAGATTTTTTACGGGCCCTA
>CAXRHS010000860.1:0-12115 GCA_964230235.1 Myxococcota bacterium | reverse complement strand
GACGCCGCGCTCGACCTGCAGCGCACCGTCGACCACCCGGGCGCGCGGGCTTTCGCCGTCGACTTCGATCTTGCCTTGGACGACAGCGCCAGTTGGCAGGTTGCGCAGCGACTGCGGGCCAACGCCGCGCACGATGGCGCCGGCCCGGCCATGTGCCGCGGAAAGCATCATGTCGTCATAGGTGGCTGGGCTAACCGCGCGCACGTCGGGCACGCGCGACAGCTTGTCGACGACCGGGCGCCAGTCGCGCAGATCCACGCCGCGCTGCATGACGACCAGGTGCGGGTAGCTCGCCAGGATGCGATCTTGAAAGGCGACCTGAAACCCGGTGTTGACCGCCAGCACCACGATCAGCGCGCCGACACCCAGGGCGATACCGGCAACGGACAGCGCCGTCACCAGCGACAGGTGGGCACTGCGCCGCGACTTGAGCAGGCGGCCGGCGAGAACCAGCTCAAACCAGCGCAGGCCGATAGGGCCGGGCGGCGGGCGATGGTGCGGCGGCGTGGTCAACATGTTCAAGGGTCGAATTGCACCAAAGGAAACCCAGCCCGGCGCAGGCCGGGCTTTGTTGAGGCAGCCTGCGGCGTTAGCCGCCGGGCGTCACCCCTGTCCCCGGCCAGAAACCTGGCATCCTGACCGCTGCCTTGCCGTGGCAAGGCTTCGCACGCTCTGCCGTCCGGGGCGTCCAGCCGCGCACAGACGGCGGCGGCGGGGTTCGACACGGCCATCTGCGGGTGCCCGATTGACGACGCGGGCCCCAAAGGCGACCCTGTCGCCGGCGGCCGGACCTTGCCACGGTCGCCGGGGAGACGCAAGCGCATGGCGCAACTTGGAACCGCGCGCCGCCGTTGGTGGCGGCTGGCCCCGTGGCTGGTAGCGCTTGCCGCGGCGTGCGGCGACCCGCCGTTGCCGCCAGTCGGCAGTGACACGGCAGCTGGCACCGTGGCGGACTTTGCCGCCGGCGGTCTGGACGGCACCCAGACCACGAGTGGCGCGGAGACGACCCAACCGGAAACCGCAGCCAGCGATGCGCCGACCGGCGAGACGGCGGTTGCCGATGCCCAGGCCGCCGCCGAAGCGCTTGCGGGTGATGCGGCTGACGCAGTCGACGTGCCCACCGCGGATGCCGACGCCGCTCCGGTTGGCGCCGACGTCGGCCTGGCCGATTTCGCGTTGCTCGCAGCCGACCCGCCGGCCGGCAGCAGCGGTCTGGCCTACAGCTTTTCGCTCAAGCTTACCTTCACGGTGGCCATCAAGGCCGCGGCCGCCACCAAGAACACCATCGCGGTCACGACCAACGGCGGGGTGGCAGTGCCGTGCAAGTTCAGTGTGGCCGACAACGTGTTGACGATAACGCCGACCGCGCCCGCCCCCGCCGCCAGCCGGATCGATGTGGTCCTGGGCGCGCTTTTTCAGTCGTACCAAGGTGTTCCGCTGCAAGAGACTGCCCTTGGGTGGTACACCGCCGACTGGCCAGACCAGGCCGGCTACGCGCAATTGGCCGAACGGTTTGCGCCCAGCGTGCGCCAGGCCATCGCGGGGCCCAACGACTACCTGCGCGCGCCAGATTTCGACGGCGACTGGAAGCTCGCCGACAACCCCAAGACCATGCAGGACAAACCGGCCCTGGGCCAGGTCGCCTGGTCCGCGGTCGAAACGCGCTCGCACCTATACCTGACCTACCTTTTCTATTGGCCGGCGCGGTCCGCGGTGCCGCCGGGGGTCGCGTTTGACAACGACAGTGCGGGCGCCATGGTGGTGGTCGATCGCAAGACGCAGCTGCCGGTGGCGCTGCAGACATTCTTCAAGGCCAAAAGCGACGAGCAGGCCTGGCTGTGGACCGTCAACGAGGCCGGCTGGCCGACCAAAAGCAAGTTCATCCGCGCCGTGGTCGCCCGCGATCAGTTGTTCGAGGTCGTCGACGCGGCTGGCTGCACGGACGCCAAGGCGGCGAACTGCAAGCGGCGCTATCCCGCGTACCTGACGGCCGGCAACCACCAAAGCTGCGTGTGGACGGACGCTGGCGAACTGCCCGACCAGCAGTGCGTGCTCAACGCCACCACCAAGACCGCGCTCAAGCTCGTGCACTACCAGCCGGGCGCCGCCGCCACCGTGGCCGCGCTGCCCGAGCCCAACGCCACCTACGCGCTGGCGCCGTTGTTGACGACGTGGTGGCCGCGCCGCGACGAGGCTGGGCCGCTCGGGCCATTTGTCGACACCCAGTTTGTGTATGCGCCACCGCAGGGCCGGCCGGCGGGGCCGCCGCACGGGCTGGGATCAAAGCTGGTGTCGGCGACCAGCGACGATTTTGCGCGGCCGCCGTGGGCGTGGCGGTGGAAGCCGGGGACGCTGTCCGCGAGCTACTACGACCTGCCGCGCGGGGTGGCGTTCCTGGATCCCGCCTGGCAGCTGTGGCACCGGCTCGGCGGTGAGACGGCGGGAGTGGTCAAGTGGAGCGACGCGAGCAAGGCCGGGTTTTCGACCGACTATTGCTTCAATGCCTACCTGGGCATCGACGTGCGGCAGAGCGAGGCGTGTCTGGTCGGGCCACCGTAGCAACGGACGATTCTTGCGATGGCCCCGGCCACACCCGCCATTGACACCGCCCCCCAGGGGTCTAAGGTATCGCCGCCTGGAAATCTGCCGGGCCCAGCCGCGGAGGCCCGATGTCGTTGAACGCCCTGGTCAGTGACCCCATCGCCAGCGAAGGCGTGCAGGTGTTGCAGCAATCGGGCCTGTTTGCCCGTGTCGATGTCAGAACCGGGCTGCCTGCTGCCGAACTGCGCGCGATTCTGCCCGACTACGACGCCCTGCTCGTTCGGTCGATGACCAAAGTTCGCGCCGACGAACTGGCCTGCGCCCCGCGCCTCAAGGTCATCGGCCGCGCCGGCGCTGGGGTCGACAACGTCGACGTCAAGGCGGCCACCGCCAACCACACCCTGGTCATGAACACCCCGGGCGGCACCAACAACGCCGTCGCAGAACTGGTGCTCGGCTTCTTGTTCGCGCTGGCCCGCGGACTGCCCGATGCCACCCACTCGACCCGCGCTGGCCAGTGGGAAAAGTCGCGGTTTGTCGGCCGCGAAATCGAAGGTCGCACGCTTGGCGTCGTCGGCCTGGGTGCCATCGGTCGCATCGTGGCGCGCAAGGCCGACGCCCTCGGTATGCGCGTCTTGGGCCACGATCCGGCGCTCGACGACGCGCGCATCGCCGCCCTGGGCGCGCTGCCGCGCTCGTTCGACGACCTGTTGGCGCAAAGCGACGCGATCACCGTGCACGTGCCGCTTTTGCCGCAGACCCGCGGGCTCTTTGGTGCAGCCGCGTTCGCCAAGTGCAAGCGCGGCGCCTGGCTGGTCCACGCCGCCCGCGGCGGCATCGTCGTCGAGGCCGATCTGCTCGCCGCGCTCGATAGCGGCCAGATTGGTGCGGCGGCGCTCGATGTCTTCGTCGAGGAACCGGTGCCGGCCGAGCATCCGCTGCTGCGCCACCCCAACGTGCTGGCCACGCCGCACATCGGAGCATCGACCCGCGAGGCCCAAGACAAGGTCGGCGTGCAGATTGCCCACCAGGTCGTGCGCTACTTGCGCGACGGTGTGGCGGAGAACGCGGTCAACAGCGTGGCCTGATCGGCCACCGCCTGCCGATGCGAGGGCGCCTTGGCGCACACCCAGCAACTCATTGGTCTCGCCATCGACACCTGCAGCGCGTGTCCCCACCCCTGGCCGGTCGGGGTCTGCCCGCTGTGCGCGCCCGGACCGATGGCTGCGCCGGCTGCCCGCAGCGACCACCCTGCCGCCGATAGCGACGTCGAAACAGCGCTTTTGCGCGGCCTGCGCATGACCCCGCCGCACTTGATTCTGCGCGGAGGCGAGTGTTTGTTGCGGCAGAACGCCCTGGAATTGCTGACTGCCTGCCGGCAGTCCCAGGTCGCGCGGGTTGAGGTGTGGACGGCCGGGCCGCTGCTGGCACGCCCGCGGTTCGCGCAAGCGATCGCCAAGGCCGGCGCCACCGACATCGGCGTGGTCCTGTTTGGCGATACGCCGGAGGGCAATGACTATGTGGCCGAGGCGCCAGGGCAATTTCAGCGCGTGCTCGCCGGCGTGCAGCGGGCGCGCGCTGTAGGGCTTGGCGTGCGGCTGCTGGTGCCGGTGCTGCGGCCGACGTTTCGCGGGCTGGTGGCCACGGTGCGCAAGGCGATTCCGGCGGGCGTCAAAGGACTGCACCTGTGGGCCCCGCCAGGTCCCGACCGGCAGGCCCACCCGCTGCTGGCACCGCTGCCGTTGGTCGCGCCCTACGTGCAAGCTGCAGTGCAGTTGGCGCGCGCCGCGGGGCTGGATGTGCGCACCGAAGGCTTGCCGGCGTGTCACCTGGGGTCCCATGCCGGGCTGGCGGTGGCGACGCTGCCGGCCATCTCGGCGGGGCCGGCGCAGTCCGGTTCGCTGCCGCACGCGTTCGGGCCGGCGTGTCCGGCTTGCACCTGGCAGGGTCGCTGCGGCGGCTTGCCGCAGCCGCGCATCGATGCCCACGGTTGGGTGGGCACCTTGGCGCGCAGCGATCCCGCGCAGTTGCCCAACCTGCCGGCGCGGGTGGGCGGCTGAGCAACCACCACCGTCGCGGCAGAAACCGGACCAAATTGGTCTGGTTTCTTGCCCCGTAGGTGCGGCCCCGTTGAACATCTGCCACAATGGCTGAGCGTCGCCGGCCCGCCCCCGCCGCGTGCGACCGCACCTGATTCGATGACACAATCCACTACCGCAACCGGCCTTGTGGTCGAAGGCATCGACGTCGACCAGTTGGTGCGCGACGGCATCTTGAACCGCGACGAGGCCGAGGCCCTGCGCCTGAGCCACCAGGCCGAGACCGGCACCGCGCGGCTTGAAGCCCTGCCGTCCACCGCCGGCGACACCAGCAGCGAAAACAAAGACCTGGTCAAAGAGGCCGCCGCCCACCACAAGCGCCACTGGGTGCGGGTGACCCGGCTGTGCAACCAGCGCTGCACCTTCTGCCTGGACTCGATGAACCAGGACGGGACCATGATCGACGTCGAGTCGCTCAAGGCCTACATCCTGCTCGGCCGCAAGCTGGGTCGCCAGCGCCTGATTCTGTCCGGCGGCGAAGCCAGCGTGCATCCCAAGTACATCGACCTCATCCGCTACGGTCGCCAGGTCGGCTACGAGTGGATTCAGACCGTGACCAACGGCATGATGTTCAGCTACCAGCGGTTTGCCAAAGCCGCGGCCGATGCCGGGCTGAACGAGGCGACCGTCTCGATGCACGGCCACACCGCGCACCTGCACGACAAGCTGACCGGCACGCCCGGTGCGTTTGTGACCGGCGTCAAGGGGATGCAGAATCTGCAGGCGACCGGCAAGGTCGTCGTCAACGTCGACGTGGTGATCAACAAGCAGAACTACAAGGTTCTGCCAGACATCATCGCCTACTACTACAACAACCTGAATATCCGCGAGTTTGACCTGCTGCACATCGTGCCGTTCGGGCGCGGCTTCGACGAGCACCGTCACTCGCTGTTCTTCGACCTGAACGACGCGGTGCCGTACTTCCGCAAGGCGTTTGCCTGGGCCGACAAGCCCGACCTGTACCTGTGGACCAACCGCTTGCCGGTGACCTACCTCGAAGGCGCCGAGCGCCTGATCCAGGATCCGCACAAGCTGCTGAGCGAATTCGACGGCGGCCGCCATAATTTCGAGGGCTACCTCAAGCGCGGGCTCAAGCCCGACTGCCACGGCGAGCGTTGCGACTACTGCTTTCTCGATGGTCCCTGTCGCCAGACGATGTTTCCGTACCGCGAGGCGCTGGTCGCCGGCGCGTTTCGGACCGTGCGGCGCAAGGCGGTGCAGACCTGGGCCGGCACGCCCGCGCGCGACCAGTTCGAACGCCAGGCGGCCGAACGGGTGGTGCTGGTCGCGGACGGCGCCGGTCAGGCGCTGGCGGCGCTGCCCGAACTGGGGTTTGCCGACGCCGACCTGACGCTGGCGCTGCCCGATGTCTCCGAGGTCGCGCAATTCGCGGCTCAGTCCGGGCGGTCGGTCGCGCGCTGTCTGGTCGCGGGCCTTGGCGCGCTACAGGCCGCGTTGACGGGTGCCGTGCCCGCGCCGATCCAAATCGAAGTTGCGCTCGACCGCGCGGTGGCGACCTGGCTGCTCGCCAACCGGCCGGCCTGGGCGACCGCCCAAGACCGCCTGATCGGCGCGCTGCCCAACCACGAAGTGCTGTCGGCGAGCAAGGACAACGACCCGGACCCGGCAACCTTGCGCCTTTTGGCTGGCGCGGGCCTTTTGCTCAAGAACGTGCCCAAATGCGTGGCCGGGGCCGAGGTCGAGGCGGGCGACCACGGCGTGCTCGATGCGGCGATGCTCGACGCTGCCGGCGACCTCGACCTCGACAAGTACGTCGCCCACTACACAAGCCACGAATACTATGCCAAAAGCGTGCGGTGCGGCCTGTGCGCCGAGGCCGACCGCTGCCGCGGCTTGCACATCAACTATGTCCGCAACGTCGGTCTGGCCGCGCTGACCCCGCTCGACGCCCACGGTCAGCCGGTGCCTGAGGCCGGCAGCTTTGACCAGCTGACCGAGCGACTGCAGAAGGCCAACGCGGCGCGCACCAAGCGCGACCAGCAAAAGGCCTTTGGTGTGCACAAGCCGGTCGCGGCGGTCGCAGAGCTGTCGATCGGACAGTCGCAGGCGTAGGAGCGCACCGCAATGGCCAACATCGGCTACATCCAGATGGTGCGACACTGCAACCAGAATTGCGGTTTTTGCAGCAATCCGGAGACGCCGTTCTTTTACGACCTGGACCAGGTCCGCACCATCGTCGGCGACTTCGTGCAGCGCGACTACTTCGGCGTCATCATGACCGGCGGCGAGCCGACCCTATCGCCGGTGCTGCCCGAGGCGATTGCGCACGCCCGCGCCAACGGCTTGCACGTGCGCATGATCACCAACGGGCAGAAGCTCGCCGACTGGGACTACTGCGAGTCGCTTTGGAAAGCCGGATTGCAGCACGTGCACGTCAGCATCCACAGCTACAAGCACAAGCTCGAGGACTTTCTGACCGGCACCCCCGGATCGCTGGCGTGGGCAGAAAAGGCGCTGCACAACCTGAGCAAGACCGACATCACGGTCAACATCAACACCGTCATCAACCGCTACAACTGCGACCACTTGCACGAGACCATCGATTGGTTCATCGCGCAGTTCCCGTTCATCCGCCACTTTGTGTGGAACAACCTCGATCCTTCGATTGGCCGCGCCACCACCAACAACTACTTCACGGCGCGCCTGGGTCAGATCGAAGTGAGCCTGAGCAAGGCGATGCGGCGCTTGCACGAGACGGGCCGCAGTTTTCGGGTCGAACGCGTACCATTGTGCTACATGACCGAGTTCGCGCACTGCTCGACCGAAACGCGCAAGATCGTCAAAAGCGAGGAGCGCATCGTGCACTTCCTCGACAACAAGGGCACGGTGCGGCAGACCGAGTGGGGCCACCTGTACGCCAGTGTGTGCGATGGGTGCTCGCTGCGCGCGATTTGCGGCGGCCTGTTTGATCGCGGCGACGCTTACGATCCCAACGAATTGTCGCCCGTGTACCTGGACGCGCGCCCCATCGTGCAGCGCATTGTCACCGATTTGCAGAGCGACCCGGCGTGGCGGTTGGCCAAATTCAAGAATCTGGCGACGCTGCCTGCGGCGCACCAGGGCAAAAGCGAACCGGGCGCGCACCGGACCGGCAAAGTCCAAGCGCCGACGGGCGAAAAACTGGTCGAGCCAACCCTGGACCCCAAGCGCAAGACCGACCCCACCGCGCGCGATTGGACGCCTGGCGCCGATTGGCACCCGTCCGACGACGAAGACGATGTCGACCCGGGCCTGGTGGTGCCGCCGTTGCCGGCTGCGCAAGTGGCCGTGCCGACGCAAAAACTGGCGATTTCTGCCGCTGCGCTTGAATCCGCCGGCCGCTCGCAGTAAAAGCCCGCCACCCTGACCGCGCCTGCGCCGGAGTCCCACCATGACCGCTTCCGAAACCCAAACCAGCGCCGTTGAACGCCTCGACGCCGCCGGGTCCAGCGTGACCCTGGCGCTGGAGATCGGCCTGTACCCCATCGATGTGCTGTACGGCGCCGCCTACATCTTTATCGACCGCGCCTATGTGCTGCTCGACAAAGACGAAGGCGTGGGCCGCCCGGGCCGCTACCTCGTGCATCTGCGCGGCAAAACGCCCATGAGCCGCGAGCAACTGCTGGCGCTGTCGGGCGAGTTTGGCAACGAACTGCTGAGCCAGGCGCTCCGCCGCAAAGTCGTCAAGCAAAATCAGAAGATTATTGAAGAAATCACAACACAGGCCATTGCCGGTGCAGCCGGCGGCTCGCTGCCGACCGATTTTCTGGCCAACCAGGACGATGGCCTCGACTTCTTGGACGACCCCCTCGGCATCGCGGTACCGTGGGAAGAGAAGTTCAAGAAGAAGAAGGACGAGCCTGGGGCCGCGCCCTAGGGAGCACGCCGTCCGCAGCGCCCCCGCAAGCCCCCGAACGCCGAGGCCCCATGTCGACCGCCAGCCAAACCGTGCTTTTGCACCGCGCCTTGTACATGCAGCAGGCGATCAAGCAAGCCGCCGAGACGTTTGCTGATTTCGCCAGCTTCGCCATCAGTCGGCAGGGCGCGCACTACGCGGTCGCCATCGCCGACATCGACCCCGAGGCCGATGGCGACGTGGTGGCCGAATTCTGCAACTTCGCGCTGTACAACACCATGCAGCGCAAGCGCAAAAAGATCTAGCCGGCGCACGTCTTGCGATGGTTGCGCGCATTGCCCCGCGCGCCGCGACCGCCGCCAACGACCGCCACACGGCGCAGCCCCACGGCCGCCGCGGAGTTTTCATGTCGCTGCCCGCTTCGATTCAACTGAACAAGGTCAAGGCCGATGCGCTGGTGCCGTTCAACCACCGCAAGATGGGCGACCGCTGGCTGCTGAGCAACGACCTGGGCGACCACCTGTTCTTGAGCGAAGCCGAGTTCACGGCGTTCGTTCAGGCAGAAACCCGGCCGGGCGACCCGCTGCACGAGCGGTTGGTGGCGCGCAACTTCCTGGCCGAACACGTGGACCTGCAGACCCAGGCGGCGCGCTGGCGCAAGAAGAAGCAGTACCTTTTCTACGGCCCGACCTTGCACGCGTTCGTGCTGACCCACCGCTGCAACCACGGCTGCCAGTACTGCCACAGCTCGATCGTCGGCATGGACCGCACCGACACCGACATGTCGATCGAGACCGCGGAACGCGCGGTGGACCTGGCGTTCCAGACCACCAGTCCGGGGGTGACCATCGAGTTCCAGGGCGGCGAACCGCTGGCCAACTGGGAAGTGCTGCAGCACGTCGTCGAATACGCGCGGCAGAAAAACGCGCTGGCCGGCAAGGCACTGTCGTTTTCGCTTGTGACCAACCTGAGCCTGATGGACGACGAAAAGCTCGACTACCTGCTCGACCGCAAAGTGCAACTGTGCACGAGCCTGGATGGCCCCGCCGACCTGCACGACAAGATCCGCATTTACAAGCAAGGCTCGTCGCACGCGCTGGTCACGGGCTGGATGAACAAGATCAACGAGCGCTACAAGGCGATGGGCCTGGATCCCAACCTGTACCGCGTGGAGGCTCTACCCACCATCACCCGGCCGGCGCTCGGCCGCTGGCGCGAAGTGGTCGATACCTACGTCAGCGTTGGCTGCCGGGCGGTGTTCCTGCGCAAGCTCGACCCGTTTGGCTTTGCGGCCAAGTCGGCCAAGACGCTGGGCTACTCGATGGACGACTTCGTGCAGTTCTACATCAACGCCGTTGAGTACATCTTGGAGTTGAACAAGCAAGGCACCCAGGTGATGGAGCGGCATGCGGCGATCATGCTGAGCAAGATCCTGGCCGACGAGGAGCCGAACTACCTCGACCTGCGCACCCCCGGCGACGCCTGCATCGGCCAGATCGGCTATGCCCCCGATGGCGCCATCTATTCGAGCGACGAGGGCCGTTTCGTCGCGGCGATGGGCGACGACATGTTCAAGGTCGGCACGGTGATGGACACCTACGACCAGCTGATGACCAACGCCCAGACGCGCGCCCTGGTGATGGCGGGGCTCAACGACGGTCAGCCCGATTGCGTGTCGTGCGTGTACAAGCCCTGGTGCGGCCAGCAAGTCGAGTACAACTACAAGACCCAGGGCTCGCTGCACGGCCGGATGCGCGACAGCGTGTGGTGCAAGAAGCACAAGTCGATTTTCGACTACCTGATGGCCAAGCTGGAGCGCGGCGATCCGCAAGAAATGCGGATCTTCGAGCGCTGGACGACCCACCGCGTGCTCGACCACTTCTTGCAGGAGCGGGCGGCGTTGTAGGCCCCGTGGGCCCATCCCTTGCAGGGTGGGTCGCAAGCGCGCGACTTTGCGATTCGACTCGCCGCCTCGCTCCGCGCTTGCCAGGTGGGTCACAAGCTCGCGACTTTGCAGGTCGACTCGCCGTTCCGCCCTGCGCTTGTGTCGCTTGACCTGTTCTCTTACAGTCCGCGCTTGTGTCGATTGACCTGTTCGTTTGCAGGCCCTTACGCGCCGCTGCCCCATGCTGTTTTCGTCCGCACTCTTTCTGTTCCTGGCGTTGCCGCTGGTAGTGCTGGTCTACCACCTGCTGCCGCACCTGCTGCGCAACGCCTGGCTTCTGGTCGCGTCGCTGGTGCTGTACGCCTGGGGCGAGCCCAAGCTGCTGTGGGTCATGCTGGCGTCGATGGCCGGCAACTACCTGGCCGGGCTGGCGATGGGCCGCCTGCGCTCGGGGCGCTGGGCGCGGCCGTGGCTGTTTGCGGTGGTGGCGACGAACCTGCTGGCCCTGGGCTGGTTCAAGTACGCCGGGTGGCTCGCAGCGACGGCCGGGGGATTGCTCGGCTCGGACTGGCGGTTGGCCGAGATCGCACTGCCGCTCGGCATCTCGTTCTACACGTTTCACGCGCTGAGCTACGTGGTCGACGTCTACCGAGGCGACGCGCCAGTGCAGCGCGATCCGGCCAAGATCGCGCTGTACCTGACGCTGTATCCGCAGTTGATTGCCGGCCCGATCCTGCGCTACCACCACATGCAAGACCAGTTGGGCCGGCGCCCGGTCGGCATCGACGACTTTGCGTATGGTGTGCAGCGCTTCGCCATTGGCCTTGGCAAGAAGGTACTCATCGCCAATCCGCTGGCCAAGCCCGCCGACGCGCTTTTCGCGGTGCCGGCCGATGACCTGGGCGCGCCGGCCGCGTGGTTGGCGGTCATTGCGTATACGGGGCAGATCTACTTTGATTTTTCGGGGTATTCCGACATGGCCGTCGGGCTTGCGCGCATGCACGGCTTTGTGTTCGTCGAGAACTTTCAGTGGCCCTACAGCGCCCGCTCGATTGTCGAGTTCTGGCGGCGCTGGCATATGTCCCTGTCCAACTGGTTTCGGGACTACCTGTACATTCCGCTCGGCGGCAACCGCGGCTCGCCATGGGTGACCCGCCGCAATCTGGTGCTTGTGTTCCTGCTGTGTGGACTGTGGCACGGCGCCAACTGGACCTTTGTGGTGTGGGGCATCTGGCACGGGGCGTTTCTTGCGCTGGAGCGCGGGCGCTTGGGGGGCTGGGTCAAGGCCGCGCCGCGGCCTGCGCAGCACCTGTACACCATGGCGGTGGTCGTCATCGGCTGGGTGCTTTTCCGCGCCGACTCCTTGGGGCACGCTGCGGCGGTGGTGCGGGCGATGCTTGGGCTTTCGCCCGGCGACACCTTGCGCTATCCGCTGGCGATGCACGTCGGGCGCGACACCGCGCTGGCGCTTGCCGTCGGCCTGGTGCTGTCGCAGCCGGTGGCGCCGTGGCTCGGCGCGCGCTGGCAGGCGTGGCGGACCGGCACCCGGTCGCTGGTCGGCCGCGTGGCCGATGGCGCAGCGCAAGGGGCGCTGGTGCTGGGCGTGCTGGCGATACTGGTCGGCAGCGGGGTGCTTCTGGCGGCAGCCACCCACAATCCCTTTATCTACTTTCGGTTCTAAGGCATGCACACCGATCGGCCCCACTCGATGTTGTCGCGACCCGCGCAGTGGGC
>CAXRHS010000859.1:0-19152 GCA_964230235.1 Myxococcota bacterium | reverse complement strand
AGATTGCGGCGCATGGGGCGGCGTGGGCCGTGGTGGCCGCAGCGGCGCTAGCTGTGGCGGGCTGCGGCGACGACGTCACCTGCGGACCGGGTACCGTCCGAGCCGGCGAGCAGTGCGTGGCGGTCGTTGCCGATGTGCAGTGCGGCCCCGGTACCGTCGCGGACGGCGGCAAGTGCTGGCTCGCGGCCGACACAGCCGCCGCAACGGAGGTCGCCCAGGACACCTCTGAGCCGGCGGAAACGGCCCCAAGCGCGGAGACCGCGCCGGAGACGACCGACGATGCCGGAGCGCCCGAATTGGGCCCGGACGCTGTGGACAGCCAAGACGCCGCGCCTTGCACCTGCCCCGACGGCAAAGCCTGCCTGGCCGATGGCACCTGCCCGGCGTGCCTACCTTCGTGCGGCACCAAGACCTGCGGCGACGACGGCTGCGGCGGCTCGTGCGGCGGCTGCCTGGACCCCGCCAAGCCCGTCTGCCTGGCTGGCGAATGTACCGCGTGCGTGGCCAACTGCGACGGCGCCAACTGCGGACCCGACGGCTGCGGCGGCAGCTGCGGCACCTGCGGTAGCGGCACCTATTGCCTGGCCGGCCTGTGCGGTTTTGCGCCGCCGGACGCCTCGTGCAACGGGTTGTGCGGCGGCCTCGCCCAAAGCGGCTGCTCGTGCAAGGGCGACTGCCAGGCACTTGGCACCTGCTGCATCGATTTTGGCGACCAGTGTGGCTGCGTCGCCAATTGCGACGGCAAGACCTGTGGCCCGGACGGCTGCGGCGGGTCGTGCGGTGCGTGCAAGGCCGGGTCCTTGTGCCAAAGCGGCAACTGCGTCAAAGATCCGTGCATGCCCGACCCGTGCAGCGGGCACGGCAGTTGCGCGCCGACGACCGGCGTGTGCACCTGCAGCAAGGAATTCGCGGGCCCGGCGTGCAGCGAATGTGCCGCCGGCCTGGTCAACTACCCGGCCTGTACGCCCGACTTGTGCCAGAGCGGCGGCCAGCCCAAGACGTGCTCCGGCCACGGCAAGTGCCAAGCCAAAAATGGCGCGTGCTTGTGCGACTTCGGCTTTGACGGCCCCGACTGCGCCACCTGTACGGTGGCAGGTGCGAGCTATCCCGATTGTGCCAACCCTTGTGCGGGCAAGGTCTGCGACGACAAGAACGCCTGCACGACCGACAGTTGCAACGCCAAGGGCGCGTGCGTGTTCGCGGCGAACCAGGCCAAGTGCGACGACGGCGACCCGTGCACCGAGGGCGAGGCGTGCGCGGGCGGGGCGTGCACGGCCAAGGACAGCCTGTGCCAATTCGCGGTCAACACCTGGGACGATAGCGACGACGGCAAGTGCGATACGAAACACTGTAGTCTCCGCGAGGCGATCGGCGCGGCCAATGCGACCGGCAAGACCGCCAAGATCGCCATTACCAAGGGATTTCTGATTGCGCCGAGCGTCGCGCTGCCCAAGCTGACGGTCCCTATGCACCTCGATGGCTTGGGATTGGGCGCCGTGTTGGATGGCGGTGGCAAGGTGCGCCTGCTCCACAGCGCGGCAGAGCTGACGCTTCGTCGCTTGACGCTGCGGAACGGCGCCACCGAGGGCCCAGGCGGCGCCGTCTTGGGCGAAAAAGCGCTGACTGCACAAGACGTCGCGTTTGTCGCCAATTCCGCCAAACAAGGCGGCGGCGCTCTGCATGGCCAGGCGGTCAGCTTGCTGCGCTGCACCTTCAAGGGCAACCACACGGCCAAGGCGGCGGTCAGCGGCGGCGCGGTGGTCGCCCAAGGCGTCGCCAACGTGCGCGACTGCTGGTTCGACGGCAACGCGGCAGGTGGCAGCGGCGGCGCGCTGGCGTTGACGGGCAGCGCCAAGGGCAGCCTGATTGTCGGCTGTGCCTTTAGCGGCAACCAGGCCGGCAATAGCGGCGGGGCCTTGGCCGCCAGCCAGCTGTTCGTGACGGCGGTCAACTGCAGTTTTGTCGACAATGCCGGGACGCAGGGCGGCTCCGCGATTGACCTGCAAGGCCCGAGCGCGCTGACCCACGTGACGCTGGCCGCTGCGGCGACGGCGACGGGCAAGGCACAGATTGCGGCGGCCAGCGACCTGACGCTCGGCAACAGCCTCGTGCTGGGACCGAGCGCGATTCCCTTGTGCGAGACGGCGACAACGCCCACGACCATCGCCAGTTGGCTCGCGGATGGCTCGTGCGGCGCGACATTTGCCGGCGTTGCACAAGTCCAGCTGGTGTTCGGCGGGTTTGGCGGCCCGACCCCAGCCATCCTGCTGCCCTACCAGTCGACGGCGGTGGACGCAGGCGACGCGGCGGTGTGCGCCTCGGTATATGTGGCAGGAGTCGACCAGCGCGGTCACGCGCGCCCGCATGGCGAGGCTTGCGACTTGGGTGCCATCGAAGCGACCAATAGTGAGTACCCCGGTAACCCGTGCAAATTTGCGGCAAAAGGCGTCTGCAACGACGGCAACGGATGCACCAGTTTCGATGTCTGCCAAGGTGGCACTTGCATGAGCGGCACACCCGTCACGTGCACCGACGGCAACCCCTGCACGTTGGACAGCTGCTCGCCCCTGACTGGCTGCGTGTTTGCCATCGGCCCCACCGATTGCGACGACGGCGACGCATGCACCAGCGGCGACGCCTGCCAAGGCGCGGTGTGCCTGGCCGGCCCAGCCACCACCTGCGACGACGGCAACGCCTGCACCGCCGACGCCTGCAAGCCCGCCACGGGCTGCGCCCACAGCCCCGTCAGCGGCGCGTGCAGCGACAACGACCTGTGCACCGAGGGCGACGCGTGCAGCGCCGGCGCCTGCATCGCCGGCAAGAAGCTGTGTGCGCTACCCGCCTTGGGCGGTCTCGCGGCCCACTACCGCGCCGCGGTGCCGTCGTCGGTGGTGGTCGCCGGCGGCGCTGTCACCCAGTGGCAAGACCTGAGCGGCAACGGCCGCCACTTGACCCCGGCCGGCAGCGGCGGCGGCCCCAAGCTGGACGCGCTCGGCGTGCTGGGCCTGCCGGGGGTCGATTTTGGCAACGGCAGCGGGCTGTTCACGCCGCCATTCGACTTGACGGCGGAAGTCACGTTCTTTGCAGTCGTACGCTTCGAGACGCCCAAGCCCTGGGGCGGTCTCGCCCACCACGGCAACCGTGACAGCGACTGGGCGATGGAAAATCACGGCGCCAAGGCCAGCGGCGTCGTGCATTTCCAGTCGCAAAACGACAACAGCGGCGGCGAACTGACGCTCAAGCCGGGCAGCGTGTACGTGCTGTGCGGGCGTATCGCGGGCGGCAAGCGCTATTTCTCGGCGACGACGACCACCACCAGCTGGGTTGAAGCGGCCGGTTCGTCGATTGCGCCGGGCAAGAAGTCGCTATACGTCGGGCGCAGCGATGCCAACGAGGCGTCTTTGGCCACGTTTGGCGAGGTGCTGTACTACGGCAAGGCCTTGAGCGACGCCGAGCGCGACAAGGTGGTGGAGTATTTGCGGGTGGGGTGGGGGTTGTAGGGCGGCGAGATCACGGTGGCTGGTTGCCGGGGCGGAAGACACGAATCGTTCCAATCGCGACCCAGCTTGCGAGCGCGCTTTCCAGCCGGCCTGCCAACTGCCGGTCATCAACCACCACGCCAATCTCCAGGTTTTCCTCAAATGCACTGCGCGTCAGGTTCGCACTGGTCACGAGCACCCAACGCGAGTCGCACACCGCAAACTTGGCGTGCATCACGCCCCGCGCCCGACCATTGCCATTCCGGTCCGATTCGGCGGCAAAGACCAGAAGGCGTGGCAGCCGCACGCCGCGCGTCCACAGTTCGCCCAGGCGCGCAACCAGTCGCCGCTCCAGGTCGAAGGCCGTCGGCTGCTCCGCATTGGCGCGCATCGTTTCCATCGACAACAGCAGGTCCACTTCGAGGCGCGGTCGGCGATGCATCGCGCCTGCCAGCGCCGCAAACAGCGGGTGTTCTGGGCTGTCGGCGGTGTCCCTGGACCAAGACCTGCGCGTGTCGCTGGGTGCGTATCCAGTGGCTGATTGGGCGGCCGGCCTTGTCAACCCGGCCGACTGCGTCTTGCAGCTCGTAGGTGCCCCACTCCAATGCGACGCCAAGTTGAGAAGTTGCACCGGGAACCAGCACCGACAGGCCAATACACGACGGCAGCATGGATAGTCTGCTGGCCCGGTCCGGCAGGGCGTCGTCGTCGTCGCCGGTGGCCTCGTGGCTGCCCATGTCCTCGGTCTCGGCGTCATCGCGGTCGTGCGCGGCTTGCGGCAGGTCGGCCGGGACCAGAAAGCCGGCGAGGTAGCGCTTGGTCGGGCGATCGTGGGCGGCGAGCTCTTCGACTTGCCATTGCAGCGCGTCGAGGCTGTCGGGGCCGATGAGTTCGTAGCGCAGCCCGGTGAGGAGTTCGGCGCGGACGCGTTCGCTGGTCCACGAAGCGGGCGGTGTTGGCGTGGTCGCATCGATGTCTCGAATGGCGGTCGTCATGGTGCTGTTCCTGCGTTCGTCAAAATCGTGCCCTCGAGTTGGATGTTCCAGAACCATTGCGCGGCGCGGTCGCGGTGCAATTGCCCGCAATTTGTAGTTTTGTCATGGTGTTGTTTGTCATTTGAATGCACCCAGCACGCATACGGGTCGCAGCAAGCGGACGTCAGTAGTGTGCCACCCAGCCTGCGGACCGCCCAAGTGTCTGAAATTTGAAGGCTCCCGTCCCATCGGGCGAACCACGCAGCGCCGAGCCGCTCACGACCGATGCCATCGCATAGAGCCTTGAAATAGTTCATAGTTCTCGCCGATCCCGCTCGTGACCACAGGTTCGTTTTCCGCTGCAACAGCGTGCAATTTGTAGCGAAACCAAGATGTTGCATACTCATCCCCACCACGGTAGGTAGCCGGCCCTGACGTTTTGCGGGTCAGCCGCCTTGATGACACCGGCCTCCAAACTGGCCTTGATGATGCGCGAGACGGTGGCGGCCTGCCGGTCGTCGGCACCGAGGCGCTGGCGCAAGCTCTCATTGCTCAGGCGCTTGCCAGTTACACAGAGTAGAGCGGCGTGTTGATAGCACGCCCGGACGCGCTCTTCTGCGCCCATCGCCGACAGGTCTTGCGGCGCAAACAGTGACGCCCTCGTGAACCCTTCGATGACGGCAAACGATGGTGGTGGCAACTGGTAGAGTTCAATCGCCGCAATGGCCTTGGGCAGCCCCGACCCCCGCTCCTCGCAAAGGCCCATGCGCCGCATCAGCCCAGCGACTTCGTCGTTTCGCGACAGCGGCGCCGAACCGATGAAGCGGCGCACGTCGACCAACGGCTGCCCCGGGTTGGTGATTTCAACACGCCCGTCAAACACCTCGACCATCGGCCCGGCGCCGGTGATGGTCAGGTCTTGGTGAATCAGCGCGTTGGCCAACAACTCGCGTACTGCTATCTCTGGGAAATTTGGCCGCTCGATGCGCAACGCGTGTTCAATGTGCTCGTTGCGCGGCAGCAATGCGTCGATGTAGCCGACAACCGCATTGAACCCTACCGCGTAGCCCCTGTGGTCTACATGCTCGCGGCGGGCACGAATGCGATTGTTGCCTTCGTACACGATGACCCGCAGCGCCTTGCGGCCAATCCGGTCAAAGCGATCCAGCTTGCGTGCGAACAGTAGAGCGCCCAAGTTGGTGACTGACCAGTGGCCGTCATAGTCGGCCCGGACAACCCGCTCGTCGATGAGGCGCTGCAAAATTCCAGCACGGTTTTCAGGCAAAGGGACCGACAGCAGCCGGAAGCACTCGGTGTAGTCAATCAGGTCGAGCACTTCGTCGCTGGTCAAGAACTGCGCGGCGAGCCCTCGCTCCCAGATGACCGGTTGCAACTTCGTCCACAGCAGCCGCTCGCGCTCGGGGAAGTCCGCGAGTGGCGGTGTGGCGTCGCCGATGCGGATGTAGGCTTTGCCATCGAAGCGCACGGGGCCGATGTTCGCAGCGGGGATTTGCAGCAACACCATGCGGCTGCCGGCATGCGAGACTTCGATGAACTCGAAGGCTGGGCTGGGGTCGAGGTGCTGTGCGAGCCAAAAGGCGAAGGTCTGGTTGCCCTTGCGGGTGGTCTGCGGGTCAAACGTGGTACCGACTGGCCTGCGCGTGGCGTCTTCGACGCCCCAGACGATGTAGCCGAAGGGTCGGTCGGCGCTGCGGGCGCCGTTGGCGAGGGCAGAAGTCAGGCGGCCAATGGCGTCGGGGTCGGCGTTGCTGTGCTTGAATTCGAGCCACGGCGATTCGACGGCCTGGGTGAGCAGGTCGCGGAGGAGGGCTTGGTGGCGGGTTGGCGGTGGGTTCATGGTTTGCAGTCTACCCGGTGGCGAGCCGGAGCGCCGGTTGGCTGCGACGGTGCGCGGTGCGGTGGTCGGCGCTTCATTGCCACGGCACGGCAAGCCCAGTGTGCCTCTGGTGGTGTGAGGCCAATTTTCAGCTTGGAATTGTTGTCCATGTTCATGCTGTTATTGGGCATGATCTACCCCATTATCTTGCAGCCCGCAGCCGTGTGGGCGGGTCGCAACGAAATGGGCGACCGGCAGGGATTCGGCAGGTCTAAACATCGGTGCGCCGAATGACGCGGTCGTCGGCCTGCTGTCGAAGGCACTGTCCGTCCGACGCATGCCAACGACGCCAGTGGTGGCGCGAAATGGCGCGGAATTCGCCGTGCAATTCGCGACGCGGCGCGTCGCGAATTCAAACGGCACGCATAGCTTGCGTGCATTCCAACAGTTGCCGACGCCGCTGATTGCGCGGGCCGCGACCGGCGAACCGCAAGTAAGTGCCCCTGCTTCGCGCGCGTCATGCCTGCGCCTCTGCCAAAAATGAATGCAATCGCGCGGTACCGGCTGCCGTGATGGTGTAGCGCTTGCGGCTACAACTCCACCAGACGTAAGCCTCTGGCCTTGCATTCCACGTGCGAAATGCCCGCGCAACGTTGTTGGGCTGCACAAGGTGCCCGCCAGACTCGGTAAAAAGCCGCGCAAGGTCAGCTGGGCTCTGCGCACCCAATCCACGCAGGCGGGCAAATTCCAGCGCCCACAGGATTCGAGGCAAATCCACGGTACCGAAAATCTTGGCCCCGAGCGGCAGCTTTGCCACCCAAACATCTGGTCCAGGCGATTCACCACCGTCATCGACGTTTGGGAAAAGCGATGTCTGCGCTGGATCCTGGGATTTCCGAACAGCAGCTCGGCGCCCAGCTTGCTTGGCCGCGGCAGCGATAGGCGAGCTGGGACTGCTCCCCGACTGCTGCAGGCTACCAGGTCGGGGTGGCACAACGGGGGCGTGGGTCAGCACCGCCAACTTCCAGTCTGGCTCAAAGGCGGACACCAAACAATCGTCTTCTATTGCGACCTGTTCGGCGAGATATTCGTCGAAAAGTGCTCCTGCCTTCACGACCGCAAGGTCACCAAATGACAGCCCATTGTGCGGCGAGGCTGCGCTCAGAGCCAGGTCGACAAACCTCTGGCACGTTTGCGGATTATGCCAATCAGTCAGAACGGCCATCGCGAGGCGGTAAGTTGGCGAGTTCAGCAAGCGGCGCAGATGTACATAGCCGCTGGCGGTCAAGCGCAATCGAGGCTGGTTGCGCACCAAGGTGCGCCCGGTCAAGTCTGCTTCTGTCAGCCGCCGAATCGCCCGCCGAAGCGCAGTATCCGGATAGCCCCACTGCGCAAACGCGCTAACGACCGCTTCCTCGCCTTCACGGATGTGCCGCTTGTTGGGCGTCGACCGCGCCCATTCGAGGTATGCCAGAAGCCGCCAAGGGAGCGCGTGAAGAACTCGGTCAGACAACTCCGGCTCAAACCCGTTTGCCAATCCGAAGGCCAGATCGCGGGCCTCTCGCACCTTGCGCACGGCGAACAAGCAGTCCATCAAGTGGTCAACGTCGGCGGAAACAGGTGACAAGACCGAGCATGAACCGATGAGTGCCTGTCGGATTGCCTCGAGAGCGGCGCGAAGATTGCCCGCGCTCATGGCGGCGACAAACCCGACCGATTCGCTGCCAATGGGTACGGCCCGTTCGAGCCACTGGCAACACTGTTCGACAACCTCTGAGTCCTTTCGCAAACCTTCCGGCAATTTGCGTCCTAGTTCTGCCAAAAGACGAGCAAAGTCACGTCTTTGAGCAATCACGCGGTCCAGTGGCGGCGCGCTAACATGGTACACAAAGGCCAAGGTGCGGCCTGACAAAAATCCGTCGGCCTTGACCGCCGTGGCGTAGGTGTCCTCTCGAAGGGCGATGACAACGATTGCTTTGCTTTCCTGGCAAATTCGGGTCGCTAAGCGGTATGCAGCGCCTTGGCACTCTGCCGACTCCATGTCCACGTTGTCGATCACGATAACCGCAGGTCGTAGCTGGTCTGGCCGTCCGCTGCCGGGCCTGTGCATGTATCTTGTTGCCAAGTGCCGGATGTAGCTCGCCATTCGCTGCACGAGATTGGCTTTGTATTCAGCGAAGAGCCTCGCTTCGGCTTCTTCCCAACCAAACGCAGACTGCCCGCGCAGCGCCAGGAAATTTGCCTTTTCGACATCGATTTTCTGGTGCCAAATCGCCCGAAATGCTGCAACCGAATCAGGATCGAGTGCAGCACGGCTAGCATCGCTGAGTTTCGTCGCGCCCAGCTGGACAAGTGCGCTCTTCTTCAACTGCTCAGTAATCGTTGTGGCCATTTGGGCCTGCAGGTCGAGTCCAGCCGACCTCGCCTTGTCTTCGATGCCCGTCATGTCGACTATGCCTAGAAAGGCACCTGCCTCCTGATCTCTAAGCGCTTTTACAGCCCTAGCAATGTACGTCGTCTTGCCGGCACCGGTGTTGCCGATGACGAGCACCGGTTCGCGCGCAGTCTGGCGGTCGTGCCACTCGCGCAGCGAGTCGCCAAATTCTGCCGCATTCACTGAAGCAGCGTCTTTGGCCGGCAACCGAGCTTCCTCGTCCTCTTCAAGCATAGAAGTCAGCGTTCTATCGAGCTGGCCTGAAATGTCGGTCGGCACATAGCAAAAACTCAACAAATCATCAGCGGACAGCCGGTGCTCGGACTTGTGGATCTCGCCGAAAAAGCGCAAGCCAAACGCCCGAACTGCTTCAATTCGAGCGCCAGCCGCCGGCGACGACCTTGCACCGAGGCGCGGGAGCAGGTCAACTGGCCGAAGCGGCGCGACTTCAGGCGCGCTCAACTCTGGCTCCAAATGGCGCACCAGCCAAGCGTCGTTGGCGGACGCCTTCGACACGCATTTGCAGAAGTCGTCAAACCTATCGATTACCGCCGCCGCAGACTCAAAGGTCATCACTTCGCCGTGCAGCCACTTTCTGCCGGGGGCGACTTGGCCGCGAAAGAAGACCCACTGGTGCCCGTTGGTCACGCAGGCGAGCACAACGCCCCTGTCGTGGCAATAGGCCGCCGCTTGTTTGAGTGTTCGGTCAAGTACAGGATTGCCTCGACGACGCACAGATTCAACGGTTTGCCGGCGAGCGCGCGAAGGCTTCGGCGGTTCAGGGCTGATTTCAAAGACTTCGCCCTTGCGCTTCGCCTCAACCACCATCCAAGGTTGGCCTGCGGCGGACAGCACGTAGTCGAGAAACTCGCCCGTGCCGGAAGGAGATTCGCGGGATATGTCAGACTCGGCCCAACCAAGCGCGGCGAGAACCTTGTCGATCGCTTTTGCGCGGGTCTCGGCTTCGTTGGTCGACTTCGGCATTGCCGCAAGATCCTGCAAGATCTTGGCTACCTGCGCTGCCGGCGTTGTAGGCTCGATGTCCTTCTGCATGGTCAACCCCCCGTTGCGTCCTTCTTCGAGACAACCGTGGATCGGTCCACAACTCGCGCCAAGAGCGACGCCAGCACAATGTACTCAAACGCAGAATCCGCATCGGCGCCGTGGTGCGGCTCGTGGTGCCGCACCTGATTCGACAGCTTCTGCGCGCCCTCAAACAGGCGTTGCATGCCGGCTTGGGTCGCGTCCCAGTCGGCGCTGCTATCGACGCGAAGCCACGGGCCCCTGTTTTTGCTCCGGTCTTGGGCGAATAAGCCGCGCATGGTGGCCTCGCCTTCGTCATCGTCGTTCGCGATTCCAGCTTTCTTGCGGGCCATCAGCGTAGCGGCCCTGAGCGCATTCAACTGCGCGGCGGCCCAGCGGCCTGCCTCGAAACTTGGGCCTGCCTCTGCAGCAATTTCAGGGTGCAGGCGCGAGAAGTCGAAGCGGATTGGCAGATTGGCGAGTTCGCGCCGGGTCTGAAGCCAGGCCGCGAACCTATCAAGCTTGGCCTCATTCAGGACAATCGCGGCGCACGGATCAAATGATTCGTGCTTATCGTCGTCGTACACGGCGGCGCCTGCGCTGATGTAGCCATCCCTGAACAGCAAGCGGGCCGCTCGCCGAATCGCTTGCATGCTCACACCCAACGATAATGCAGCCCCGACTGAGTTGACGCGGGCCTCCAAATCGCGACAAACGAGGAGTAACTTGCCGAGTTCGGCCACAATTCGGTCCAGGCTATCGGGCTCGGCTACCATCGCGACCAGCGTTTGGTGTGCGCAACCCGGGTCGACCGCGGCGTGCTTGGCGTTGGGCCAGTTCCGCAGTGCCGCCTGATACACGAGCATCGACTTGAGCACGCGTTTGACGCGAATTGGCAGTGTAGCCAGTACGGCCTGTTGGTCGATGAATTGGAAGATGACGTCGACGTCTGACGGCACGGTCACTCGGACGTCTGCTCGGTGAACTTTCCAGACATTGCTGAAAGCGATAGAGAATTCATATGCATCCACTCCACTAATGCGTCGCGCCTGACTGGATGCCAAGTGCAGCACGGCGCCGTTGTGCATGACCGTGATTTCTGAGATTTCCAAGCTCACTTCTTCCCCCTCTTCCCAACCCCAAGCCGCTTTTCCTCGGCTGCTCGTTCAGCGTTGAGGGCGAGCAAGCGTGCGAGGACTTCATCCCGCACCGCCGCAGGCCACATGTAGCGAAAGTTCTTCGGCCGCTGCTCGGGGATGTCGGGGTCGCGGTCGGTCCAGGGGATCGATTCGTGGACGTGGAAGAAGTCGCAGGCGGTCGGGATGTTGGGCCAGTCGTAGGCGTGCAGGACGGCGCGGTCCATCTGGGCGTGCAGGTCGCGGAGGTGCAGGATGTCGGGCGAGGTCTCCTCGGGGTTGTGGAAGCGGTTGTAGGTGGCGGTTAGGCCTTGGTTGTTGGCCAGCCGCGCAGCTTCCGGTCTACTCCGAAGCATCTTCGCCTCCTCCAGTCAGTCGCGCGCGCAAGCTCTTCCACTGTTCTCGGTGACCTTCAGCGCACTGAAGCCAAGTTCGGTCGTAACCTACCTGCACGGCCAGTTGCGCATTGCAAGTCGCGCACGTCCAATCGGTGCTGGACGCGGCCGCAACGACCAGCGTCAGCTCGGGCACAAGCTGCACAGCGGCGCAGTCCCGGTTGCTGCATTTCAGGAATGGTCCACGGCGTCCGACGAACAAGGTCACACGCGACGCACACTTTTCGCACGTCGCCGTCGCCAGCCTGGGGTCGGCGCGACGAAGCGCCACCTTAATTGGATCGTCCGCTACGTTGCCGGCCGACGCCGGCGCTGCCACCGCCGGGTCGCCGACGGTTGGTCGTGCCCGCGCGGTAGCGCTGCTCCGGCCCGCGACCGCTGACGTGGTGGGTGGAGCCTTGCGGTCACCACCTACATGCTCGGTAGCGGCAGTCCGGACGGGCTGGAGTAGCGACAACTGCACGCCGCTCGGGGCCGAGCGCCGTTCCGCGGACGCCCCAACTGGCGGATGCGCAACAGTAGCTGTTGCGGCGCGCTGTGGCTCGAGCGGGTTCGGTCCGGCGCGAGCCCGAGTCGGGGTCGGCCGCGACTTGGTTGTTGTAGCCGACGATCGTACGTCTTGGCCGACCTCTCGCTCCTGTGCAGGTGCCCCAGCAGTTCTCGCAGCCGACGCCCCAGGCGCCTGGGTTTCCGCAGCCCACGCGACGAGCAACTCTCGCGCACGATCGAGTACGGCAGCGGCCAGCACCGACCGCGCCCGCTGCCCGCAGACGTCGGTCGCTACTGGCAATATGTCCATTTCGGCCAGCACTTTGAGCAGCTTGCGCATCTCTGCGTCGGGATCACGGTAGAACGCACCGCCACGGATTCGATGAAAGGTCCAACCCAGGCGTTCCAGCATCGTCTGTCGTTCCAGATCGGCCTGCACCCTATCAAGCCCGTGGAACTGGTCGCCGTCACATTCAACGGCCAGCCGTTTGGGGGGTGCGCCTTCCACAACGAAGTCAATCCGGTAGCCACCGACCGGCCACTGCGGCACGACCTGGTAGCCTGCCGCGAGCAACCTCCGCATCACTTCCCGCTCAAACGGCGATTCCGCCGCGTCCAGCGTCGCCGCCACCCGGTCAACCACGACTCCAGCGTTGTGGACGTACTCCAAGAAACGACGGCGTAGGTCAGTCGGCTTGAGGTCAGTGGCCGGGTTCAGCGAGTGCACGACCCACTGCTGATCGCGTGCGCGGCTTGCGGCGACGTTGAGGCGCTGGCGGTATTCCGGGCGGTCGTTGTTGGCCAGCGGGCCGTCAATCCCCGAGGAATCGACCATCGACAGGATCATGACGTCGCGCTCGTCGCCTTGAAACTGGGCCGCAGTGCCGCAGATCAGGCGCCGCCGTGCACGCTCTTCCTGTGGGATGCGCGCCGAAAGCAGCCGGTCAATCCTGACCGCCTGCTCCTCGCCGAGCAACGAAACGACGCCGAACGTGCAATCGGCCGAGTATTCCGGCCGCTCCAGCATCGCGACGATCAGCGCAACGACATATTCCACTTCAACTTCATTGAGTTTCTCGTGGTCCGACCGGAATCCCGGCACACGAACCGGCACGACATGCGGCACGGTCAGTACGCGCGATGTGTCACGCAGCGCCTGAATCTCACCGCTGTAGCAAAGCTGGTTGCTGAACTCGATCACCTCGCGGGCGCAGCGGAAGTGCTCGCGCAACCGAATGACCTCGCCGAATGACTGACGCGCCAAGTCGTACAATGACGTCTTGCCGTCGTATAGGATCGCGTTTGGGACGCCGTCCAAGTATTGCCGTTGCAGCGCCTCGACTTGCTGGACTTGCTGACCGACGGCGGCCGGCGTCACCTGCTCGTTGTCGCCCACGACGACCACCTCATCCGCCAGAGCCAGCACGACAAGCCCGAGGACGTCCAACTGGCTGGCTTCGTCGATGATCACGACGTCGAACCGCTGTTGGGACAGGTCGTACGATTCCAGCGCTCGGGCCAACGGCATGATCCACACTGGCACCGCATCCCGGCACTGCGATAGCAGTTTCCGTGCTTCCGCCATGTACTGCGGCGCGCGCAAGCCAGTGCCCCTGCCGATATGTCTCACGACATCGGACCACCCGATCAGCGCCTGCTGGGTCGGCCCGTCGACCCGGCCACGTTGTGCCAACCACGCTTTCGCCTTGACGTATTGCGCTGTCGCATCTCGCAGCGATTCGCGGCAAGCGGAAAGGTCACGGCTAATTCGAACCGGGTCCAGTGCGTTGCGCTCTTCAAATGCCTGCTGCAATCGGCGCCACGCTATTGCCGCTTCGATGTCGCCAGGCGGCGCATTGGCAGCGTGAGGTGCCTGGCGCTTGCGTATCTGGCTGGCCCAGTGCGGTGCCCAGTTCTGCAGGCTGCCAAGCAAACGTTCGCGCTCCAGAACGAGTTTGCGTTGGGCAGAAAGCGATGAAAGAGCATCAAGTTGTTGCCGGTATCGGATCGTGTCCAACGGCTTCAGCGCATCGCACAGGCGCTGCCCAACTCGCGTTTCGTCGTTCGTGCCTCTCGCTCGCCGCCCGCGACGGACGACGTCATCATGCCATGACGCGCAAACCTCGCGAACAACCTGCTCACGCGCCGCCTCCAACGCCAGTTGGAGGCGACGAAGTGCAACGATGCGTCTGGCTAGATGTGTGAGTTGGGCGTCGCCCGTATCTTGTCCTTCGAGTTGAGGAATCTGGGCGACAACCGCGGCAGCCACGGCCTGTTCCAAGTAGCGCCAATCGTCGCAAGCCCACGCAACTGCAGACCGGATCTGGCCGGACCACAGGTGAATGGCATCGAGAACATTGGTACGTTCGCGTTGCGCGGTTGGGCCGCCACGACCGCCGACCAACGCATCCCATCGACCGGCAACGTCCTCCAACTCGCAGCGCAGACCGATGCTGTCGCGCACGGCAACGAAGTCCTCAGCGGTGCTTGGCGCCCGACCGGCAACCGTCACGCTCGCCGCGAACTTCTTCCACCGTGGCCGCCTGAGCGTTGACCAGAAGGTCACGGCACGGCCGGCATCGACGTGCGCCGCTACCTCCACGGCGACTTCAAGCTGTTCGCGCTGGGTCCACTCGATGGTCACCACAGGGCGAAGCCGCGCATCGACTGCCGCGAAGGCTGCGGCGCGCCGGTGGAGCCCGTCGACGGCGTCCGCGAGTTCGACCCACTGCTGAAGCCGGCCACTGCCGACCACCGCATCGTCCGCAACTTGGCGCAGCCATGCCGGGAATCGCTCAGCTTGAGCCAGCGCATTGGTTACCGCTTGTAGCGCGGCCAGAATTGAGGGCATCCGCTGCGTCGCACAACGGTGGTTCTGCGCTGCAGATTCCCAGTCCGCCGCCTCGCGGAGTGCCAGTAGCGCGGCAAGCTCTTGCACCTCTTCCAAACCGGGAAACGCCGTTGCCTCTGGCAGTTGGGGGGTGAGCCGCGACACATCTTCGTCTGAAACGATGACGTTGAGCGCGTATAGGCGTTCCAGGGCGGTTGTTGTCAGCGAGAGCCGCGACGGTGCGTCGACCTCCCCGGGTACCCAGCCGTCTTTCCCAGCGTGCTCGCACAGCCACTTGCCTGCGTCCTCCAAGTCCCAGGACTTGCCGTCAACGCGCAGCGGCTGACCGCGTTGGACACAGGCATCTTTGAACTGGGCCTCCAATTCAGCGATCTTTCGTTTGAGTCTGATGCGTTCGGATGCCGCAGTTTCGGCACCTCGACGCAGTTGGTTCTCGGACGTGCGCGTGAACTCGCCGACAATACCGGCAACGGACGCCTCCAACTGGTTGCGGGACGTTGTGTCGGCTTCCAACACGCTGACGCAAAGCGGTTGCAGTTCTGGCACGACCTTGTCGCGCACTACGCGCAGTGCCTTGGTCGTCTGGCTCGTCACCAGCACCGTTTTGCCGTGTGCCAGCAGATGTCCGATGAGGTTGGCGATTGTATGGGTTTTTCCTGTTCCTGGTGGCCCTTGCACCAAGACGGCGCCAGTCGCCGCAAGCCGGGTGACGACCTGTTCTTGGTCGGCATTGGCGTCCTTGGTCAGCAGCACCTCGGCGACATCGCGCTGGGACCTTCCGCCATGGCCCCCACTGTCACCAAAGTCGCCCATCACGCGGCGCAGGCCCGACGGAAGGACGGTTTCGCCATTGAACGCCGCCAGGTAGCGATCGATCGCGTCGGCAATTCCGGGCACCCGCCGCATCAGCACAAGCATGGGGAACCGACGGATCGTCGTGTCGGCACCGGTCGCCACGGCGGCAACTCGGCCGGTGTTCGGAAAGAGATGGTTGACCGCGACCGACAGAAACGCGTCCATGTCTGCGTCGCGCGACATTCGGATGCCGCCTCGGTTGACGTCATCCTGAATGGGCTGCAGGCCGGCGTCGGCGAAACCATGCGCCAGGCGGACAACTGACCCTGCCAAACGTGGTTCGGCGTCGCCTTCAACGACCTCGATCACACCGGCGCGCCCATCGAACCGAACTTCAAGACGCTGCAAAAGGAGCGGATGGCTGATCCGCTCTCCGTCATCGACGGCCGGGGCTTCCAGCAGCGCGTCGGCGAGCACGAAGTCCCAACTCTCCGATTCGCGCTCAATCCGTAGCCAAACATCATGCAAATGTTGGAAAAGCTCCTGGACGGGCACGAGCGGGCGGGCTGCCGTCGCCCAGACATCCCGGGAAATCAGCCACTCCGTGAGCGCCTCCTCGATGTCGCCGGCCAGGGGCTCGGCGTCGTCCTGGTCTACAAGCTCGGTCACGTCCACGACGGGCTCGTTCCATCGATCCGGGAGCCGCGACCGGACATCTGCCGGCGGCGACGGGCATGGCGGTATCTCTACCCGCCGAACGGCCAGTCGGAAAAGTGCATCCTCATCAGATGTTGCTCGGGTTACCATGATGTGCGGGTGCACAGGCAGGTCGGCCAGTGCAAACGACCATTGATGGCGATGGACGTTGCGAACGACTTTGGTGCGCAGCAGGTGCAGTTCGCGCAAGAAGCGCAGCGTTTGAGCAACGCGATCGCGAGTCGTCAAGTCAGGCATCCGCGGGTGCCTTTGGCGCGAGGCGCCGACGTGATCCACTCTGTAGATGCGAGTCGGCCTGCACCGCCTGCCAGCGCTGGGTGTTCAAGAACGCCGCGAAGGTCGCCGGCTGGTCAAAACCGTGCACGGCCTTCACCCAATGGTCGGCGTCGAGCAGTTCGGCGTCGGGCTCGGCCTGCCACACCACCACGTCTTGGCTTTGCAGCGCGTCGTCGTCGATGCAGCGCAGGCGCACCACCGTGCTCTCGCCGGCTTGTTGCGGGACGGTCACGTCTTCGACGAGGTGCAGGCGGGTGCGGACGCGGACCAAGTCGCCGATGGCGGGCGGGCGGCGGTTGGGCTCGGCGAGGGGCGGCGGGTGCATGGTTGGCGGGATAGCACTGCGGTTTGCTGGCGTCAATTGCCGCTCGGCACTGCGATCCTGCCCACTCGGTTGAACCAAAACGGCGGGCACCGAATCGTCAGAAGCGCCGCCGGTTGATCTTCTCCCAGCGACAGCGAGCGCGACAAGGTGGTGGAGTATTTGCGGGTGGGGTGGGGGTTGTAGCTCGCTAGCGAGCGCACCTGGAAAATCACAGCACCTTGCCGCCCCCTATGGCCTTGCTGGTGCTGCCGAGGCCGGCGGGCCGCCGCTGCGCAGTTCGTGCAGGACCCCAGCAACAGCCTCTGCCACCGCCCGCGCCGAGGCCGGATTCTGCCCAGTCACCAGGCGGCCACTGACGCGCACAAACGACGCGAACGGCAGCGCAGCCTTGTGGTACACGCCGCCTTGCTTGCTCAACTCATCCTGAAGCGAAAAGGGAACCGCTTTGCTCTTGCCGCTCAGCCACTCTTCGGTGTTGGACAGCCCGGTCACCGGTCGGCCGGCAACCGAGTCCTGTCCATGTGCTTGCTGTCATGTCCACGCCCCCAAGCTTGCGGCGAGCATAAGGCAAGCGCCGCGCGGTGGCACGCGGGGCGCAGGGCCAGCGCAGCGAAAGAGCGTTCAACGCGGCAATGAACTTCGGCAGGCTTGAGTTGAGCCTGTCCACCAACCCGCAGGGCTGCGGCATCGCGAATGACCGCGGCCTGTAAGATCACAGCAAGGGTACCCGCCGCGACGGCGCACGTAAGATAAGCGCAGGGCCGCTGCGTTGCGGCTACTCAGGTACGCCGCCATGCCGATGCCACAGCAAGCAGCGCACAAGCCTGCCGCCAAACCGAGCGCCGCGCTGCAGCGCGGGGCAGGCGGGGCGAAGGGTGATCCCAAGGGTGGTGTGCTGCAAGACAAGCTGCACAAAGCGAATTACCGGCAAGGCCGCGATCTGGTCAAACCCGGTCAGCAAGGCAAGCCCAACGTGTTGCAGGCGGGCCCCAAGGCACCGTCGCAGTCGCATGGCGCGCTCGATGCATCTACCCGCGGCATGCAGCAGGCGCAACAGGCCACCACCACCGGCAATCCGCTGCACAGCAAACTGGCCGCCGAGGCGGCCAAGGGCGACGCCGCGATGCAGGCCCAGATCAGCAAGGCCGACAAGATGCACGCCGCCACCCTGACCGGCGTCAACACCCCAGCGTCGATGGGCAAGGGCAGCATGACGCTCGCCACCGGGGCTGCCTACGGCAAGACCGTCCACGATGGGTGGTCCATGACCGCGCAATTGCGCGCAGAACAGCAACTGGCGCCCGACGCCAGCCGCGAAGAGCTGCTGGCCCGCGCCGTGACCAACGACCCGGCGCAGGGCGGCACGCTGCTAACGACCAAGCACGCTGAACCTGCAGCCAAGGACGGGCCCGCGCTTGATCCGCGCTACACGCCCAAGCAAGACAACCTGACCTCGCCGCTGACCAACGTGCCGCCGGCGCTGCAGCCCAAGCGCAAGGCCATCGTCGTCGGCAATAGCGACTACATCGACAAGGATCCGCCGGCAAACAGCAGCGTGCTGTTTACCGACCTGCCCGGGGCGAAGGCCGACGCGGCGGCGATGGCGGCCGACCTCGCGCAGCGCGGCTTTGACGTCGAACAGCGCGAGAACCTCAAGGCGGCGGATCTCCGCAAGGCGATGATTGGCAGGGGGCAGGGCCTCAAAGAGGGCGATGAGCTGGCCATCGTCTACACCGGCCACGGCATCGGCCAGGGCCTGAACGGGGTGGACTCGGTGATGTCCAAGACCACGTTTGCGCCCACCGGCGTCTTGCCCCATACCGACCTGGCCACTGAAGCGAGCAAGGCCGTGGGCGGCGGCTATCACTTGGAGATGGTCATCGACGCCTGCGAGTCGGACACGCTGGCGCGCGAAGTTCGCAAGGAGCTGGAGAGCGGCGGCGCCAGGTCGCTGACGAGTTCGGTCAAGGACAACGGCTATCGACGGCTGCCGACCGGCAAGCGCTTCGACGCACTCAAGAACGTCCTGGACGACAAAGGTACCGGGTTTGATTCTCTGGACGCGCTGGCTGCGGTGCTGGAGAAGAACTCGGAACTGGCCAATCGCTAAGGGCGCTGCCAAAAACAAGTCGTTTTTGGCAATGCCCTTCTTGCTTGTTGCGTGGGTCGCAAGCTCGCGTCTTTGCAAGCCGACTCGCCGCTCCGCTCCTTTCGTAAGTGATCGAAATATTTTTGGCGAGCCCCTGACGCACGACTACGGCCCGTGTGCCGCCGCCGCCGGGGTGAGCCGGGGCTTCGCCGTAGACCGCAGCGACCACTGTTAGGGCCCGTAAAAAATCTACTCGATTTTCTACGTTGGCCCACTGCTTGCTTGGTGGGTCGCAAGCTCGCGACTTTGCAAGTCGACTCGCCGCTCCGCTC
>CAXRHS010000858.1:0-2824 GCA_964230235.1 Myxococcota bacterium | reverse complement strand
CGACGGCTCGGAAATCATGCGCTACAACTTCTTTGAAGGCTGGCCCACCAAGTGGAAGGGCTTCACCTTGGACGGCAAGGGCACCGACGTCAACGTCGAAGAGCTCGAACTGGCCGTGGAAAAGCTCGAGCGCGGCTAACCAGCCAGCGGCGCAAGCCGAATCGCATTCGCCGGCGCCGGCGCGGTCCTTCGGGGTCGCGTCGGCGTTGGCGTTCTTGGCCGACCCGGCTAGGGCGTCTTGTGCAAACTCGTGCGCATGGTCTTGGTCGAGCGCGCCGCGATCCGCTAGCGCCGCCCGGCCTCCCAGGCCCGCTGTTTGGTCTCCAAGCGGTCCCACTCGGCATAGGCCTCGTCCTTGGCGCGCACCGCCGCTTCATAGGCTGCCGTTGCCGCCTGCAAGCGCTGGAACTCTGCCGTCACTGCCGGGTCTTGCAGCGTCGCCTCCGCGCCCGCGACAGCTGCCTCGGCTTGTTCGATCTCGGATTCGATTGCGGCGAGGCGTTTGGTCTCGGCAAACGTGAGCTTTGGGGCAACCTCCTGCGCAGCGTAGGACGCTTTGGGTACCGACCGCGCGGCCGCAAGCTCTTGCTGACGCGCGTTTCGTCGCCGTTCTGCGCGATTCGCTTCAAAATCGCTGTAGTTGCCCGAGTGGAACTCGACGCCGCCATCGCCGGGCAGGTGCAGAATGCCGGTACAGATGCGGTCCAGAAAGGCGCGGTCGTGGCTGACCGTGAGAACGCAGCCGGGCCACGCGAGCAGCGCCTCCTCCAACACCTCCAATGTCTCAAAATCCAGGTCGTTGGTTGGCTCATCGAGAAGCAGGACATTGCTTGGCTCTTGCAAACGCCTTGCAAGCAATAGCCGAAACTTCTGACCGCCTGACAGCGTGCCCGCCATTTGCCGAAGATCCTGGGTGCGAAATAGGAACTGCTCCAAGTAGCTGGCAACATGGACTTTCCGGTCCCCCAGCATCACCCATTCGCCGCCCGTCGCGGACGCGTTGTCTTGGACCGTGCGCGTCGGGTCGAGGCCCGTGCGCTGCTGGTCGATCGCCAGCATGGCCGTGTTGGCGCCGAGCGTCAGCGCGCCGCCGAGCGACGGCAACTGGCCTTGCAGCGTCCGCAGCAGCGTGGTCTTGCCGGCGCCATTTGGCCCGACAATGCCCAGCCGTTGACCGCGCACCAGGGTCAATTCAAACGCCGCGATGGCCGTGTGTCCCGGCGTACCCTTTTCGGCATCCGGCGCGAACCCGACGCGCAGGCCGCGCGCCGCCAAGCGGGTCGTGCCGAGGCGCGGCGCCTCGCCAAACTGGAAGGTAATTCCGCGCTCCTGGACCACGCGCTCGGCGACCAGCGCTTCGGCGGTGTCCTGGCGCGCCTTGGGCTTGCAGGTGCGAGCGGCGGGCGTGCGCCGCAGCCACTCCAGTTCGCGGCGCAGCCGGTTCTGTCGATTGGCTTCGGTGCGCTGCGCCAGGTCGACCTCGGCCAGCCGCGCCTCCAGGTAGTCTTGAAACGTACCGGCATAGCCGCGCAATACCCCAGCGCGCAGTTCTACAATGCGATCCACGACCTGGTTGAGAAAGTACCGGTCGTGGGTGACCATCGCCAGCGCGCCTGGCTGCCGCACAAGTTCGCCCTGCAGCCAGGCGGTGGTATCGGCGTCAAGGTGGTTGGTCGGTTCGTCGAGCAGCACCAGGTCGGCGTTCTGCAACAGCACCGCCGCAAGCGCAGCCCGCCGCAGGGTGCCGCCCGAGGCGCGCCCCACCGGCAGCAACGGGTCGCGCAGGCCCAGGCCCTTGAGGGCTTGCTCGGCGCGCAGTTGGCGCTCGTGCGGCTCCAGTTCCTCTCGGCACAATGCGGCGCCGGCCAGTGCCATGTCCAACAGCGTGCGCGCATCGCCGACCACCGGTTCTTGGGGCAGCCACGCCACCGTGGCGTGCTGGCGAAGCCGCAATTCGCCCGCATCCAGGGGCTCGAAACCCGCGAGGATTTTGAGCAACGTGGACTTGCCGCAGCCGTTCTTGCCGACCAGCCCAATCTTCTCGCCGCGCGCGATGTGCAATTCGGCGTCGGCAAGCGCAACCGTTGCGCCAAACGACTTGTGCAGATTCAGGGCGGCGAGTAGCGGCATGGGCGGGCGGTGGCGCTAGGGCAGCGCGGGAGACGTACCGTGGTTTGGATGGTGTCGTTCGTCAAGCGAGCAGCGCCGGACTGTCATCCGCTCTGGCCGTCATCGCTGGCATGAGGCGATTGACCGCGCGGCGTGCGCTGTTGCAATCCGAGCCGGGGGCTCGACTGACTGCCCGACTGCGAACGCACCAGAGAAACCGTAGCGCGCGCCGCCGGAACCGCTAGCGCACGAACACCGCGAAGTCCACCTGCAGCGTCGCGTTCTCAGGCCCGCACTTGTTGCTCCAGACCGAGTTGCCGCACCCGTTGTTGTTGACGAAGTTGTCGCCAAAGCCCATCGGTCCGGGGTGGTAGCCAAAGCACGGTTGAGCCTCGTAGGTCAGCGGATAATTGCCGCCGCTCGGCCGGATGTGGTAGCCGCCGTAGCCGCCTTGGACGTTGTGGCCGTTGCAGTCCACGACGCCGCAAATCGGACCAAAGTCGGTGCCGAGGCGCACGGTGTTGACGGCGTCGCCGCTGCCCTTGCCGGTCGAGTTGACGATGAGCGGCAGTCCGTTGTCGATGAACACGTCGCCGGCGTTGCGCGTGTAGGCGCCCGGCTTGGAGATGCCACCCGAAGTGTCTACCTTGCCATTCGAAAGCTGCGTGTTGTTCAGCTGCAACCAATCGGCAAAGGTTTTGTTCTGCTGGTTGAC
>CAXRHS010000857.1:0-4131 GCA_964230235.1 Myxococcota bacterium | reverse complement strand
GCACCCTTTGGCCGCATCGCAGCTATCGTAGGTGCACGGATTGCCGTCGTCGCAGGCCAGCGCCTTGCCGGCGCACTTGCCGGCACCATCGCAGACGTCGTCGACGGTGCACTGGTTGCTGTCGCTGCACTTGGCGGTGTTGTTGACGTTCTGGCAGCCCTTGACCTTGTCACAGCTGTCTTCGGTGCACGGGTTCTTGTCATCACAGATCTTGGCCAAGCCAGACTTGCAGAGACCATCTGCACACTTGTCGGACTCGGTGCACGCGTCGTCGTCGGTACACGCCTTTTCGTTTGCCGTCGCCACACAGCCTTTGGCCGGATGGCAGGCGTCGTCGGTACAAAGAATCTTGTCATCACAGGTGAAAGTGCCGCCCGGCGCGCACTTGCCAGCTTTGCACTGGTCGCCGGCCGTGCAGGCGTTGCCGTCGTCGCAGTTGCCGGTGTCCAGCGCGGTCACCTGGCAGCCTTTGACCGGATCGCAGTCCTCCTTGGTACACGGGTTGCCATCGTCGCACGACTTGATTGGCATGGGCGGACACACCTTGTCGGCGCAGTAAGTGTCGATGGTGCAAGCGTTATTGTCGGTGCAAGTCGCCGAATTGGCCAGGTTGAGACAACCTTTGACCTTGTCGCACTTGTCGTCGTCGGTACACGGGTTGGTGTCTTTGCAGTCCTTTGTGGTTCCGGCTGCACAGCTGCCGGCCTTGCAAGCGTCGCCGACTGTGCACTCGTCGTCATCGGTACAGGTCGCCGTCTTGGGTAACGCCTCACAGCCTTTGTCGGCGGCGCACGCATACGTCGTGCACGTCGTGTCGGCGGGGCACTGCACTACCGCGCCACTGCATTTGCCGTCCTTGCAAGCATCCTTGTCTGTGCATTTGCTGCCGTCGTCGCAACTGGCGGTGTTCGGCGAGCCTACGCAGCCCTTGGTCGGCTCACAGCTGTCGTCGGTGCATGCATTCTTGTCGTCGCAAGGCTTGGCCGTGCCCGCCGTGCACTTGCCGGCCGTGCATTTGTCGCCCTCTGTGCACGCATTGCCGTCGTCGCAGCTGGCGACATTTGGCGTGTTGCTGCACTTTCCGTCCGCGCAGACTTCGTCGGTGCAAGCGTTCTTGTCGTCGCACTGGGTAGGCGTACAGGCCGGCGGCACACCGGGTTCGACGTCTGCGCTAACGTCGCCAACTACTGTATCGGTCTTGCCCGCGCCGGCGCCGTCGCCAAGGCTGCCACCACCATCGGCTGCCGCCGCTTTGGCCGCCGCGGTCGCCTTGGCCTCCTTCTCAAAATCCGTGCACGCGGTCACGCCCAGTGCCAGGACCATTGCCACCGCCAAAACCTGCCCAAACCCGACCACCCTCATCTGCAACCTCCGTTCGCTGACCGAGCCCACGTTGCCAACCGATTGCGGGGGCACGCGCTGCTAGCGCAGGGCGGTCGCGCCGCAGCCATGCAAGGCCCATGCCAAAGTGGAAAAGACGCCCGACAACGGTGTCACGCGGGCGCAAGACGGCGGTCGTTGGCATCCGCTGGGCGTAGGCGTCGCGCAAGCACCTGCGGGCGACCGCGCCTTCGGCGGTATCGCGCCCTGGCACGGCAGGATTGCCGTCCATCGCGACACTGCGACGAGTCACACAAGGGACATGTCGCGCTGTCCCACGAAACCCGATCACATGACTTGGACAGAGCCTGGGCGGCGTGGCCTTGCCAATCGCAAACAGGGCAGCCACCTTGGATGGTGCGCTGACCGTGACACCGTTGCCGCACTCACACGTCTGTGAGGCGATACCAGTTGGCGTAATGAAGCGCTTCAGCCAACGTCGCCTGCCTACCCCCCCGCCCGCAACTGCCGCAAAACCACCCGATCAATGCCCGCCATCGCCAGCCACCGGTACACCTGCCGCCGGTGCACACCCAAGGCCCGCGCCACCGCCTCGATGTTGCCGTCATTGGCCTGCACCAGCGCAATCAGCTCCGCGCGCCCCGGTCGCGGCCGGTCACTGGCTTCGACCGGGTGCGCTGGCTTGCCCCGGCTTTTGCCATCCGAGCTGCCGAAAAGCTGCAGCGCCCACGCCTCCATCGCCGGCGGCAGCGACGCCAGCTTGAACTTGGGCTCGTCGTCGTCGAGCAGCGGGGCATCGCGCAACAGGTGCACCAGCACCGACCGCAGCTCGCGCATGCCGTCGGACCACGGATGCAAAAGCAGGGCTTCGGCGACCTCGGGCTCCAAAACCTGCCGCCAATGCCGCACGCCGTCGAGCGGCGGGGTGGTGGGCAGCGGCAGCACGGCGTCGGCCAGCGCGAACAGGTCGGGCCGACGTTCGCTCAGCCCCGGCACGCGGATGTGGTGCACGCGCAGGCGCGCGGCGAGATCGCGGCGAAAGCGGCCTTGCTGCACCAGGTTTTCGAGGTTGGCATTGGTGCAGGCCACCACCCGAATCTGCACCGGCAGGTCGCGCGGCCCGCCAATCGGCCGCACGCAGCCTTCCTCGACCGCGCGCAAAAGCTTGGGCTGCAGCGAGGCCGGCAGCTCCCCGATTTCATCAAACACCAGGGTGCCACCGTCTGCCTCGCGAATCAGCCCCTTGGCGGCGTCGCGCGCGCCGGTGAACGCGCCGCGTTCGTGGCCAAACAGCGTGGATTCCAAAAGGGTATCGGGAATGGCCGAGGTGTTGAAGCGCACCAAGGTGCCTTTGCGGCCGCTCAGCCGATGGATGGCGCTGGCGGCAAACTCCTTGCCCGACCCGGTCGGACCTTCGATCAGCACCGGATGCGCGGTGCTGGCCGCGTAGCGCAGATCAGCGCGCAGCGCCTGCGCCACCGCCGACTCGCCCGGCACTTCGCGGTGCAGCCCGTCGTTGCTTGCGCGCGGTTCGCCGCGCACGAACTCCAGCACCGCCACGCAGCGACCAAAGCGCAGGACGGCGCCTTGACCGGCGCGGGCTTCACTGGTGGCCTGGCCCGAGTAGTAGATGCCGTTTCGGCTCTGCAAATCGCGAACCAGTACGGCGTCGGGGCCGGCTTTGCACTCGAGTTGCAGGTGCGATCGCGACAGCGAGGTGTCGTCGATTTGCAGCGTGTGCGCGCCAGCCGGTTGGCGACCAATGATCGTGGTGCCGACCGCCAGGGGATGCGGCGCCGTGGTCAGGGTGCCATCGGGTGACACCAGCAGGTGCAGCCGCCAATGGCCGGCGGCGAGGCTGCGGCTGCTGACGCGCAACCGCGGGGCAGAATCGGTCGAGGGGTCGTCGTGGACAGGCATGGCGAAGCCGGCGCGTTTGGGTGCGCCGCGCCGGCCGGCAAAGACCGGGGGCAGACAATGTCCTGCAAAGTGCGTGCCAAGGCAATCGGGCGGATGCAGACCCGCCGCCGAATGCCTGCGCGCGCGCTGGCTAGCCGTCCAACCGCTTGCCCAGATCCTGTTCGATCGCCATCCGGATCCGCTCGACGCCATAGCCGCGCTCGACGGCGGCAAACGGCACTTTGGCGCTGCGGCATGCATCGACAATCTTGCCGCACACGCTGTGGTTGATAAGACTCTGCAAAAGGATGACGAAATCCACGCTGCCCGAGCGCACCTGGTTGCACAGGGTGTCGACCTGGCGCACCTGGTCGATGCCTTCCCAGGTAAGCCCAGCAAACTCAAACGCGGCCTCGATGCGCGCCCGCGGTTCTTCGCGCGGATCGCCGCCGATGATCGCGGCGCGCTTGCCGCGCACGTGCGGCCAAAACGCCCACTCGGCGGGCGGGCCGGCCTGACGCTCGGGGGCGTCGTCGACTTCGTCGGCCTCTTTGATGGCCTTGCGCAGGGGCTTGAAGCGCGCGTGCTTGCCGAGCAACTCAAGCTTTGGCCCGCACATGCGCACCAGCCGCGGATCGGTCTTGGCGACCCCGGCCGCCAGCACGGCGTCCAGTTGCGCCACCACCGCATCGTCGCCAGCGTCGTCGGTCAACAACCCTTCCAGCTTGGCGATCTCGCGTTCGGGGTTGGCCTTGGCGGGCTCCGCGCGCACGGCGATGAGCTCGTTCAGCGTCGCCAGGTGGGCGGCCGCGTCCTTGGTCCAGCTTTCGCCGCGGGCGCCGTGCGAGCGCGCCAGCCCATACACAAAACCGGGCGCTTCTTCTTTGGTGT
>CAXRHS010000856.1:0-4216 GCA_964230235.1 Myxococcota bacterium | reverse complement strand
CCGTAAAAAATCTACTCGATTTTCTACGTTGGCCCACTGCTTGCTTGGTGGGTCGCAAGCTCGCGACTTTGCAAGTCGACTCGCCGCGCCGCTCCGCGCACGTGTCGATTGACTTGTTCTTTTATAGGCCCTTGCGTCCTGGCTCCCTCGGTCAACGCAGGGCGCGTGCGCCTCGGCCGGTCGCTCCAGGCGCACTCACGATCTGCCGGGACGCGGGTCGACCTCGCATAGGATACGATTTGGCCACTGCCGCTATGCCGCTCCGCAGCACTGAGTTGACAGGCAGTCGATGTGTAGTCGGCCTGTGCGGCGGCATTGGCACCGGCAAGTCGACAGCTTCGGCATGGTTGCGGCAGTGGGGCGCCGCCCACTGCGATGTCGACACGCTCGGTCACGCGGTGCTGGCGGCGGGGCAGCCGGGGCTGGCCGAGGTCGTCGCACAATTCGGTGCAGGGGTGCTGGACAGCAGCGGCGGCCTCGACCGCAAGGCGCTCGGGGCTTTGGTTTTTGCGGACCCGGGGGCGCTGGCCCGGCTCAACGCCATTGCGCATCCTCGCATGGCCCGCGCGCTGGATGAACGACTGACGCTTTGGCGGCAAACACCCGATGCACCAGCGCTTTTCGTTGTCGACGCTGCGCTGCTTTTCGACATGGGCCTCGACAGCCGCTGCGACGAAACCCTGGCGATCGCCGCGCGCCCGCAGGTCCAGGTGGCGCGCCTCGGCACAGCCCGCGGGCTGGATGCAGCACAGGCACAGGCGCGGGTCGATGCTCAGGCAAGTGTGGGCGACTGGCAGCGCCGCGCCAGCGCGGTCATTGACAACGACGGCACGCTGGGCGAGTTTGCGCGCGCCCTGGCCGGCTGGTGGCGCGATCTGGCGCGGCGCCGCGGTCTGGTGTTGACTGAACCCGATCTGCCGCCATGACAGCAACCGCTCGCACGTGCCTGGTCACCGGCTTTCCGCTCGACGCCGCCCGCCGAGTCGCGCTGGAATTGGCCGGTTACGGCGACCGCGTGCTTTTGCTGGCCCGCGACAAGTTTGTGCCCGACGCGCGCCAGTTGGCCGAGATCGCAGCTGCGACGACTGCGGGCAAGGTCGAAGTGCTGGTTGGCGACATCCTGGCCATCGATCTGGGCTTGGACGGCGCCACCATTCGCCGCATCCACGCCGAAGTGGCTGAAGTTCACCATCTGGCGGCGATCCACTACCTCGGGATCGACGCGCCGCGGATGCGACAAGTCAACGTCGAAGGGTTGCGCGAAGTCCTTGAGTTGTCGCTCGACATGGTCCAGCTCAAGCGCGTCTGTGTGTGGTCGACAGTGTTCGTCGCCGGCAACCGAACGGGAACGGTGTACGAGCACCAACTGCACAAGGGCCAAAAGTTCCGCAACCCGTACGAGCGTACCAAAGCGCAGGCGGAGGCCCTGGCGCGATCGGCGATGGCACAGCTTCCGGTTACTGTGGTCCGGGTACCCAACCTACTCGGCGACAGCCGGACCGGCCAGGCGGCGCGGTTGGACGGCGTGTACGCGGTCGCCAGCTCGATTGTCGAGCACGCCGAGCCCGTGCGCCTGCCCGTGCCCGGGGCGCACCCGCTGCACGTGGTTCCGGTCGACTTTGCCGTGCAAGCGGCAGTCGCGCTGACGCGGCACCCGGACGCGATCGGCGGCACTTTCCACGTCGTGGACGAAGCGCCGCTGACCGCACGCGCCTTCTTCGATGCGGTTGCCGACGCGGCCGGCCGGCCGCGGCCGGTGGTTACCCTGCAAAGTCGCTTGGGGCACGCCCTGGCGCGGTTGCCGGCGTGGTCGCGCCAGACCCGCCACGAGCATGGGCTGCTCGACTGGTTTGAGAGCGACGTGCGCTTCGACAATAGCCGCGCACGCCAGTTGCTCGGCGGCGCAGGGTGTCCGCCGGTGTCGCAGTACGTCGACAAGATGGTCAGTTGGCTGCGCGACCGCGACGATTAGGGCCTGGAAATGATTTACTCAATCATTTCTTAGGCCCTATTGCTTGCTCCGTGGGTCGCCAGCTCGCGGCCTCGGAGGCCGACTCGCGGCTCCGCCTTGTGCCGAGAGTGTTCAACCTGTTGTTTTCCAGTCCCTTAGCGAAAGGCGACCGCCAATCGGGTTCCGATTTGGGTTTTGCCAAACTGCGGTCGGCATGACCGCCGTGGCGACGTCGGCCCATTCAAGACGGCAGCATTCGCTCAATCCTGGGCGTCGCCGTACCCGTACCAAGTGCACCGGAAACAGCAGGACGCGGCGCTCGCCGCATGTCTGCCAAGTTCCCGCGCGTGCTGCGACATGGATTGTGGGCGCAGCCGCCGCTGGGCGCCCACAGACAACCCAGCGATTGCCGGCCGTTCGGGAGCACAACAGCCCGGGCGGGCCGCCTCTTGCTTACGTCTACCGGTTGATTCAGGTCGTCAGTGCTGCTATACCCCTGGGCTGACTAGCGTCCATGGCGGGCGCCCCCCCCCCCCACAAGCCCATTGTCCGGTCTACTGATGCCGAAGGAACCTGCTACGCGCGCCACGGGAGTCGACGGTCAGACGCGCATTACTTCGGTGCGCGATCTCGTCGCAGGCCTGGCCAACAAGGACGCATTCCTGGTAATGGTGCGCGGACCGGAACTCGGGCGTCGCATCACCTTGAACGACGAGGACACGGTCACCATCGGCCGCGATCCGGAGAGCACCATCGCGCTCAAGCACGACAGCATCTCGCGCTACCACGCCAAGATCGAACCGTTTGAGGGCGGTCACCGCGTAGTCGACAACATGAGCACCAACGGCACCTACCGCAACCAGCACCAGGTCCAGCCGTCGGCCATGCTGACGAGCGGCGACTACGTGCAGGTCGGCGACACCATTCTCAAGTACCTGAGCGGCGACAACATCGAGGCGGCCTTTCACGAAGAGATCTACCGGTTGACCATTGAAGACAGCCTGACCCAGATCGCCAACAAGCGGGCGCTCAACGACTTTCTGGACAAGGAGTTTGCGCGCGCCAAGCGCTACCAGCGCGACCTGAGCGTCATCATGGTCGATCTGGACCACTTCAAGCGGGTCAACGACAGCTACGGGCACTTGATGGGCGACTTCGTGTTGCGCGAACTGGCCAAGATTATTGGCTCGCGCATTCGCAAAGAGGAGATGTTCGCGCGCTACGGCGGCGAAGAGTTCTGCATCGTGTTGCCCGAAATCAATCGAGAAAAAGGCACGATGTTTGCGGAGACGCTGCGCGGCCTTATCGCCACCCATGTGTTTGAATTCGAAGGGACGGCGCTGCGCCTGACCGCAAGCTTGGGCGTTGCGGAATTGGTCGCCGAAATGGCCAGGTTCGACGACCTTGTTGCCGCAGCGGATGAGAACCTGTACCGCGCCAAACGCGAAGGCCGCAACCGCGTCGCGTCGTAGCCTGCGATGACTGCGCGCGGCCGGCGGCAAGCGCTTCACCTGCTGCTGGTTTGGGTGGTGGCTGGCTGCGGCGGGCAAAGCTGCAACGGCTGTACGGCGACCCCGCCCAAACCCAAGACGCCGCTCGAATTGGTCACGCCCGAGGTCGTGCAGGCCCGCGTCACCCAGCATGGCTTTGATCTGGTTGCCGCCAACCTGGTGCAACTGCTGCAAGCGGTCCTTGGTGGGTCGGGCGCGGTGGCGGTCATCGACGTCGCCAAGGTGCTCGGGCCGCAGCCGCTGCAATTTTCCGGCGGGCTTGGGATTTTCAACGGCAAGGCCGGCGCCCGCGACCTGGTGCTGACCTTTGACCTGAAGTCTGCCCAGGTAACGTTGGTGGACGGCAGCAGCCCGGCACGGGTGCGAATCTCCTTTGATCATGCGCGGGTCGGCGTGCAAAAGGGGGTGGTGTTCGGCGCCGCCTCGGTGGTCGGTTTCGACTCGGACGCCGCCTGCCACCTGCACAACGGCCTGGCGACCGGGTCCGCGATGCCGCACCTCGCCACGTTTTCGGGTACCTTGGACTTGGTGATCGGCGTCGACGCGGCCGGCAAACTGGCCGTCTCCGTGCAGGTCAGCAAGCCTGTGCTGCACGACATCGGGTTCACGCTCGCCAAAGACTGTGCGCTGGCCGAGTGCACCGACCAGTTTCTGCTCGAGGCCCCTTGCCTGGAGTGTGAGCTATGCGCAACCGGCCAGCTGGCCAGCGACGCGGTGGCAGCGGCAAAGGACCTGCTCGGGCCGCTTCTCACGC
>CAXRHS010000855.1:0-2183 GCA_964230235.1 Myxococcota bacterium | reverse complement strand
GCCAAGGCAGGCGCCGACCGCAGCGCCGAAAAGCGCACCCGCCGCAGACTCAGCCGATCCCGACCACACCACCGCAAGCGCGCAACCGCAACCAAGCCCCGCGAGGGTCGCACCGATGCGGCGCTCGCCGGCAGCCAGTGCGCCCGCGCCGACCCCCATCCAGCGTGCGCTGGTCCACGCTTCTTGCGCGCGCAATGCGAGACGCCGGGTCGCGCCAAGGTACGCAATCGCCGCCGCCACGATGGCGAGGTCCAGCGGCCACAGCGGCCCGACCGCTGCGACGACGACCGCCAGCGCGCCCAGCACGATCGGGGACAGCGGAAAGTGCCGGCTGAACGCCAGGCCGAGCCAGCGCCCAGCCGCGCCGGCCTGCGCCGCAAATCCGAGCCATGGCGGCAACGCGGGCAACAGCTGCGCAGTCGCAAACCGGGTCGCGTGCGCGACCTGAACCGCGCGCAAACCGCCATACAGCTGCGGTCCCGCGGACCGGACAAGCGCCCCCGCCAGCCACCCGGATCCCAGCGCCAGCCCAACGAGCAACACCCAGGTTGGCAGCGGCAGGGCCAGCCCTCGCGCGCCCCACCACGCCGTGAGCACAACCACTGGCGCCATGCCGACCACAAACCCTTGCGCGGGCGCATAGATGAGCTGTGCAGCGTCTGCCGGACCGAAGGTACCACCGCCTGCCAGCGCGTCCGGAATGCGCTGGCCGCGCCCGATTGCGCGCAAGGCACCCAAAAGCGCGTGGACGGACGCCAACCAGACGCCGACCATCGCCAGCGCGACCGCTGCCGCCGCCGGCCCATGCCAAGGCAACCCGTCTGTGTGCAACGACACGCCAAGTGGTGCCATCAGACCGGCGACCAGCCAGGCAAACGACTGGCGCACGCCCTGGGTCACCGCCGCGCTCGCGGTGTCGCCAAGCCAGACCCGCGTGGGCCAGTGCTCTGGCGTTGTCATGCGATCGAGCAGTACCACCGGCCAAACTACGGCAAAAGCAGCGGCAGTTCGCAAGGTCAAATCGGTAATGGCGTCAACGCGGGTGTGGGCGAGCGCCGCGCCAACCAGCCAACCCAGGCCCAGGTTCGCGAGCGCCGCACCGAACCAAGGCCCGCGCGCACCCCGAACGTCAAACGGCGCAGGCAATGCCGTGCTCGCTTACTGCGGCAGAACCAGTTCGCACTTGACTTGCTTGATGGCCTCGGCGCGCAGGGCCTCGAAGGCCGCATCGCCATCGTTCTTCTTGGCGACCTCCTGCTCTTCTTTGGTGAACGCCTTCTGGTCCCAAATCAGCTGCTCCGCATCAACCTTGCCCTGCTGGCTCTTGGCCTCGTACTCCTTGGTCAACTTGAGGCAGTGCAGCTCTTTGAGCACCACCAGGTACCGCGTCTGAATCGTGCGCGGAAACGGCAGCAGGTCAAAGCCGGCGTTGTCGATGACCAGCTTGCCGTCGGGCATCCGCTTGAACTTGCGCAGCGTCCACTTGTCGGCTTCCAGCTTCTTCTTGTCGAGATCCGGCGGCAGCGGGTCGTCGTAGAACACGATATTGCGCTGCTCGTAACCCGGCGCCCACAAACGGATTTCGTAGACCCAGGTCGAGACCGCGACGGTCTTGACGTTCTTGGTCGGGTCGGGCTTGTTCTCTTCGCCCTCTTTGGGCTTGGCGGTGCCCGCTTCTTCCGCGGCGATGATCTTGGCGACATCGTCAGCACTCAAGCGCTTGCCGTTGCCGTCGGCCTGCTCTTTTTCGAGCATGGGCAGATTCTGCACGCTCATCGGCAGCGTCAGCGACTGGTTCTTCTTGGGCCACCACGAGATCGGCCCGGTCGGCGGGACCGGTGGCGGCGGCGGCGGCGGAACCGGCGGTGGCGGCGGATCGCCCGGCTTGGGCGGCGCGGGAGGCGGCGGCGGATCTTCCGGAATCAACGCCGGTTTGGCGTCACCCGAACTGTGCGCCGCGGTCCAAGCGGCTTCGGTCACAAACGCGATCGCGCCCTTGATCTGGCCGTCCTTGGCGGCGGCCTGCTTGTACTCGCCGAATTTGATGTCGGTCGGGGGGTCCACGATCTTGCGGTTGTCGGGTCCATTGTCGCGCACGCGCTTGACGAAGTCGTCGCGGGGCTCCTCGTAGCGCTTCTGCACCACCGTGACCCAGGTGGACTCTTTGGGCGCGAACTGCAGGT
>CAXRHS010000854.1:0-3593 GCA_964230235.1 Myxococcota bacterium | reverse complement strand
TCCACAGCGCGCGCGGCTGATCGGTGCAGTCGGTGCCCAGCACCTCGCGGTTGTCGCCTAGGACGACATCGTAATGGTCCGCGTCATCCGACACCACCATTTGCGAACCCGGCAGCGTTGGCCAATCGCGCACGCCAGCGCGCTCGAACCGGAATTCGCGGTGCGCGGCCGACCGGACGCACTGGCCGGCGAGGCGGACCGTGCTCTGGTACACCAATTCGTCGGTCGGCTGGATGCCAGCCAGTGCCTTGGGTACAAGTTTCGCGGGCACCAACCCATTGGTCTGCACCAGCGCCGCGACCACGGTGCGGCCCCAAAACCGGCGGTCGCCAATGGACTGCACCAGCATCGCCCGCACCGGTTCTTCTTGACCCTGCCGCGCTTGCGCGAGGACCACACGCACCAAAGCGCCGCGCTCGACCGGAATGCGCCGGTCGAGGGCCAGCGCATAGCGCACGGTCAGCACCTCGCCGTGGTCGCCGTCGTCGTGGGCGACCAGCAATTCATGGACACCCGGCTGCCCGACAGGCCGGCGGTGCGCAACCACCATGCCGCGCACGTCGACCACCGCCGACGTCGCAGTTGCGGGCAGCAGGGCTGCCGGTTCGACTTCCAGCGACGGGTCGGCCGGTGCTGACTGCCAGAATTCGCGGCGGTAGGTCGCAGTGGGTGCCGAACACGTTGCGACGGCCGCAGCAACGAGGCCCATCCAAGCCAATGCAGCCCACCAACTTCGGGATCGCTGTCTTGGCTTTGCTTGCGCTGCGGGCCACATGGGGCGACTATCGCACGGCGCGCCGGATTGGCGCCATCGTACTTGCGCGATTCAGCGTTTCGTGAGTACGCTACGCCGCGCGGAGCGTTCGGTCCCACCGACTGGTCGTCGCCGCGCGCGCCAATGACCTTCGGTCTACCGATCCGGGTCGTGCTGGCGGACCACCATGGCGGCGCGAACGGCGCTGCCTCACGCGAACCCAGGCGATTGCGCATGGCGGCGACGCAAGACGGCAACGACGAACTGGGCACGCTCACCGCGGAGAATGAAATCCCGGTGTTGCCGGTCCAGGTGATCACCCGGCCGTACATGCTGCAGCAAATCCGCGGGCCCGGCTCGCCGACCGTGCACAACCTGGAGGCCGACACGCTGGTGGTTGGCCGCGCGGACGACGCCGACATCCGCATTGGCTCGACGGCGCTGTCGCGGCGACACATGCGACTGGAGCGCTACCAGGGCGGCTACCGCGCCCTCGATCTCGACAGCAGCAACGGGGTCTATCTCAACGAAGTGCGCGTGCACTCTGCAGTACTGCGCGACGGCGATACGCTGCAGCTTGGCAATGCCGTGTTCCTTTTCCACGAGGGCAAGTAGCGGTCATGTCGTTGAAACCCTTGTCCATGCCCGGGCCGCTGTGCCGGAATCTGCGGGTACGCGATGCCCGCACCGACCGCCAGCAGGCGCCAGGTTGCGGTCCCCGAACGATCATTTCCTTTAGCAACGGTCACTGAGGCGGGGTCGGCGATGTCGTTCCTGGTGCGGTTCTGGGGTACGCGCGGGTCGATCCCCACGCCGGGTCGGGCGACCTACCGCTACGGCGGCAACACCTCGTGTGTCGAGATCCGCACCGACGACTCCCTTTTCATCTGCGACGGTGGCACAGGTCTGCGCGAACTAGGCGTCGATCTGATGCGCAGAGGCACTGCGCCGATCAGCGCGCACCTCCTGTTTTCCCACATGCACTGGGACCATATCCAAGGGTTCCCCTTCTTTGCGCCGGCATACCGGCCGCAGAATCACTTCCACATCTACGGCACCCACCCCGGCGACACCCGCTTCCATTCGCTGCTGTCCGGCCAGATGCGCTCGGCGTACTTCCCGGTTGATTTCAGCGAGTTGAATGCACATGTCGACGCAACCGACTTGGGACCCGACGGCGCGCGGCTCATCGACGGCGTGATGGTGCGCTGTTTCGAGCAGAAGCACCCGGGTTTGAGTTACGCGTACTCACTGGAACGCAACGGCCGCAAGGTCGTCTACGCGACGGACAACGAAATCGACCTGACGCTGGCCGACCCGACCTTGCCGGTGCGCGAGCCCAACGCGCTACGGGTCATCCCTGCCAAGTTCATTGAGTTCTGTCGGGGTGCCGATCTGCTGATCGCAGACGGCCAGTACACCGACACCGAGTACCTCAAGTGCACAGGTTGGGGTCATGCGCGCGCAACCACCGTCGTCGACCTGGCCGTTCAGGCTGGCGTGCGTCAGGTGGCGATCTACCACCACGATCCGATGCAGTCCGACCGCGATGTCGAGAACAAGATCGAGACCTGCCGACTGCGCGCAGCCCGCTTCGGGTCGCCGCTTTTTGTGTTCGCGGCGCGCGAGGGCATCGAAATCAAGGTGGATTAAGGGCCCGTGTAAAATCTATTCCATTTTTCCGCGTTGGCCCGTTGTTCGCCAAGTGGGTCGCAAGCTCGCGACTTTGCAAGTCGACTCGCCGCTCCGCTCCGCGCTCGTGTCGATCGACTTGTTTTTACACGGGCCCTAACCGCGGCTTGGCGTGTCGCCGCGGCGCTGCATGAGGTCGATCGCGGCCCCGGATGCGAACTCAGGCGGCCCCGGCAGCGCTGCAAAGGACCAATCGCAGGGCAGGTCTCCGTCGCTCAGTGTTGCTTGCTGCGTGCTGCGTGCTGCGTGCTGAGTCGCTGGCAGTGCGCCAGATCGCACCCAGATCGTCAGGCAAGGCAAGGCGGACGCGCAGGTCGTCCGCATCGCATGTCTGGATCGCGGCGGTCAGGCTTTGAGGAGCGACCGCGCCAGCACGAAGGCGTCGCTCGCGGGGTCGAACACCCGCACCGACAAGCCGTGCATGTCGTAGACCCAGCCGTGCAAGTGCAGCGTGCCCGCCTCAACGCCGGCGCGCACCTGCGCAAAGGTCAGCAGGTTGTCCAGTTGGCCGACCACGTTGGCCTCGACTGCCGCACGGAGGTGCGCATCCGGATCGGCCACCGGCGGCAGGTCGCCAAGTGCGCTGCGCACGCCGCCCAGCCACTCGTGCAGCGACGGCAGCGCGCGGACGTCGGCGCCCTGCACCACCGCCTTGACGCCGCCGCACAGATCGTGGCCGCACACCACGATGTGCTGGACGTGCAAGTGACCAATCGCGTACTCCAGCGCGGCCCCGACGCTGCTGTCGGCGTGGTCAAAGGGCGGCACCTGGTTGGCGACGTTGCGTACCACGAAAAGCTGGCCAGGGGCCGACTGGGTCAATAGCTCAGGGATGACGCGCGAATCCGAGCAGCCGACAAACAGCGCATCGGGACTCTGGCCGCGGCTCGCGAGTTGTCGCAGGTAGTCGCGATCGTCCTGTAGCCACTGGTCGCGAAAGGCGGCATGCCCCGCCAATAGCTTGTCGATGGCCGGGTGCGACATCGCATCAACTCCACAGGGTCAGGGCCTCGCCGTGGCCGCGGAAACCGACAAAGCAACTGGCCGAAACACGCGGCCCGCCGGTGCAGGCGCGCCAGAGCTGGTCACCGAGGTCGGACAGGCGCAAGGTGCGCCGCTGCAGGCGCACCATGGCGGTCCGCGACTG
>CAXRHS010000853.1:0-2005 GCA_964230235.1 Myxococcota bacterium | reverse complement strand
TACCTGCACGTCGAGATCAACGAGGCGGTCGTCGACTGGCTCAGCGGCGCCAACAACTACAAGACCGTGGTGACCAAAGCAGTCGACTTGGGCTCCGGCCATGCCTTCTTGACCGAAATGGCCAAGAAGACCAAGGACGTGCCGATTCCGTTCGCGCAGGATTCGTGGCAGGCCGCCGACTTTGCCGCCATCAAGGATCCGTCGGAGTTCCTGGCGCTGATGTTCCAGAAGCAGATGCCGCGGACAGTCCAGGTGCAGGGGCTGATTCGCAAGTACCTCAAGAAGGACCCGAAGTACGCGGCGGTCAGCGACCAGGAGTTCTACAACTGCATCCAGAACTTCAAGTCCGACATGGGCGGCGACAGCAAGTGCAAGGAGTACCACGACTCGGCGGTCGCACTGGGCTTTGACGGCGCGGCGTTTGCCAAAGACTTGGAAACGTTGCTGATCATTCCGCTGCAGAAGCTCAATGCCGATTACAAGTCGCTGCCGTACATCACCCGGCTCTACACGACGCTGTCGGCCAACGAAATGACCAAGGACCCGATTTTCGCGGTCAACCCCGACCTGCCCGAAGTCAGCAACATCCACTCGGCCGAGGCGACGCCAATTTGCGAAAACGGCAGTAAGAACCCGACCAAGGCCAAGATCAAGTTCGCCGATGGCACCGAAATCACCTACGACATGCCCAAAGACGCCGCCAATACCTGCAATTTCCAATTCGGCGGCACCGCGACGTTCGGCAAAGGGACCGCCCCCATCAAGGCCGAGGGCGGCCAGGCGCTGCGCAAAGTGCAGGTGCTCGACGAAAAGGGGCCGCCGCTCGACATTGACCAGAGCGTGGCCGACAAGGTCGATGCTCACCTGAACTTCGCCAAGCTGGGCTCGCCCAGCCTGACCGAGGAATTCCGCAAGTCGTTGCCGCCGGTCAAATGGGATCCGTATGCCAAGGGCAACCCCGGCACGACAACCGGTACCGGCACCAGTGGCGCGGACGCCTCATCGGGCACCGGCACCACGACCAAGCCTGCGACCGGCAGTTCGTCGAGTTCGTCCGGTTCGTCAGGCATGTGCGACGCGAGCCCGGTCGGCAGCGGTCTGGCTGGTTTGCTGACGGCGCTGCTGGCCGTTGGCGCGGTGCTCGTGTTGCGGCGGCGGGTCGCGTAGCCCCCCATTGTTCAGATCCCGAAAACAACACAGGATCACCGGCATCGTCGCAATCGCTGGCGGTCTGTCATGGGCCGAGTCTAGCGTGAGGTTGTATTTGGCAATCCTGGTTAGTCCTTGTCACTGCGCTGGTTGCGGCACCGACCGATCGGCGCCATCCAAACTCGCGCTTGCTACAAGTCCGCGCTGAACGCCCGCACCGCTTTGCCAAGTTCGCGGCACTCTTGCAGCGCGGCCGCACGCAAGTCGCGCTCTTCGATCCAACCGCCGCGGTGGGCTGCCTGGTAGGCGGCGCGCACGACCGCATTCTTGATGTGGCCACCCGACAACTCGAACTCGCGGCCAAGCTCGACAAAGTCGATGTCAATTGCCCGCTTGGCCTTGGCTGGCAGCATGGCATGCCAGAGCTCGGCGCGCGCCTCGGCTTCCGGAAACGGAAACGCGATTCGAAAGCGCAGCCGGCGCTTGAAGGCCTCGTCGAGAGCGCCTTCAACGTTGGTGGTCAGGATCGACACGCCGTCAAACTCCTCCATCTTTTGCAGCAGGTAGTTGACCTCCAAGTTGGCGTGCCGATCGTTGCTCGACTTGACCTCGGTGCGCTTGGCAAACAGCGAGTCGGCCTCATCAAACAGCAGGACCGCGCCCTGGCTCTCGGCTTCGTCGAAAAGGCGCGCCAGGTTGCGCTCCGTCTCGCCAATCCACTTGGACAAGACGCGGCTCAGGTCGACCCGGTACAACGGCCGGCCGATTTCGGCGGCAAGCAGTCCGGCGACCATGGTTTTGCCGGTGCCAGACGGCCCATGCAGCAGCACGCTGATGCCGCGACCATAGGGCAGTT
>CAXRHS010000852.1:0-2017 GCA_964230235.1 Myxococcota bacterium | reverse complement strand
ACGACTTCAAGGTTACGGTGCGCGGGCGCGGCGGCCCCGGGGCGCTGCCGCACCCGGCGACCGACGCGGTCGTCGCAGCCGCGGCGGTCGTGCCGGCGTGTCAGGCCATGGTGTCGCGCGGCACCGACCCGATGCAGCCGTTGGTGGTCACCGTCGGCAGCATTCACGGCGGCAATGCCTTCAACGTCATCGCCGAGCAGGTCGAATTGCGCGGCACTTGCCGCTCGTTCGGCCGCGAATTGGCCGATCAGCTGCCCAACTGGCTGCGCGCCACTGCGGCGCGGGCGGCCGGCGCCTACGGAGCCCAAGCCGACTGCGAGTACACCCGCTACACGATCGCCCTGCACAACGACGCCGCCACGGCCGATCTCGTGGCACGCTGTGCGGCGCAAGTGGCCGGCGTCACCCATGTCGATCGGTCGCTGCGGATGATGGCCGGCGAGGACTTTGCGTTCTTTGCAGAACAGGTGCCGGCGTGCTTCTACTTTGTCGGCTGTGGTGCCGCCAGCGGAACGAGCGAACCCCACCACTCGCCGCGCTTTGTGGTCGACGAGGCGGCGCTGCCGCTGGCGGTCGAGCTGATGGGGCGCGCAGTGGCGGCTTGGATGCTTGGGCGCTAGCGGGCGAGGCCCTTGGACACGTGCGCCTTGAGCGCCCGTGGCGACACCTGCAACCGCGCCGCCGTGCGGTCGAGATCGCCACCCGCAGCCGAGATGGCGGCCTGAATCTCTTCCGGCGCGATCTCATGGACTTTGCGGACATGCGCGCACTGATCGACCAGCAGGTACAGCGAACTTCTGGCGATGCCCAGTTCGCGCGCGGTCGGCGCCATCTGCCATTGGTTGCGGTGCAGCGCGGCCAGCAGCATCTGGTCGTCGATGTCCGATGGCGCAGTGTAGTTCTTGGCTGGCGCAGACCCGTTGCCGTTGGTCGATTCTGGTGCCGCGGCGACCAGAGCCGCTTCGACGCTCTGCAAGATCTCTGACGTGGAGCGGTCCAGCCCGTCGATGGTCAGTCGCCGGGCCACATTGAACAACTCGCGGACATTGCCGGTGAAGGGGTGGCGCACCAGGCGCTCAAACACCTCCGGCGGCACCGCGGGCTCGCGGTTGCGGCGGTGCAGCGCCGGTGGAAACACCTGGCCCGTACGCGCGAATTCCACCTGCAGCGCATGGTAGAGCAGCAGCCCCAAGTCCTCGCAGCGCTCGCGCAGCGGCGGCACCACGATACGGTAGCCCGCCAACCGTTGGATGACCGGGATGCGCAGGCGCTCTTCCAGGTCGAGACGGTCGGTCGCCGCGACCACGCGCACCTTGACGTAGCGCGGCCTGCGATCGCCGATGCGCTGGATCTCGCCGGTCTCCAGGGCGCGCAACAGCAACGCCTGCACATCGGCGCCGAGTTCGCCGATCTCGTCCAGAAACAAGGTACCGCCGTCGGCGCGCGCGAAAAAGCCGTCGTGATCACCCACCGCGCCGGTAAACGATCCGCGCACATGCCCGAACAACTCGCTGTTGGCCAGGCTGGGCTGGATTGCGCCCGTGTTGACGGCAACGAACGGCCCGCGACTCTGCGGCGAGGCCTCGTGGATGGCGCGCGCGACCAGTTCCTTGCCGACCCCCGACTCGCCCTGCACCAGCACGTGCACCGGGTGCGCCGCCACTTTGCGCACGTTGTCGCGCAGTTCTGCGACAGCCGTCGACTGGCCGACCAGCGTCTCTTTGCGGCGCGCCAGCGCCACGACCGGCCGATCGTGCAGCAGCACCGCAACGTGACGGCCCAGGCGCACAGTGATGCCGCGGCTCAAGGCCGCGCAAGGCACTTGCAGCGGGGCCACCAGCGGCGCGCCGCCGACATGGCAGGTCACCGCGCCTTGCGGGGCGCGAAACACCAGCGCGTCGCCCTGGTGGTCGATGCTGACCGGCCGGCGGCTGACGGGCGGATCGCCAAGCGGCGCGGCGCCGCCGCCACCCGGCAAGTGAAAAAGCGGCTCCAGCCGCGACAATTGCGCCGAACC
>CAXRHS010000851.1:0-2200 GCA_964230235.1 Myxococcota bacterium | reverse complement strand
GTCGGCCACAGCAGCCGAATGGAGGCGGGCGCCGCTCCCTTTCACCAGTTGATTCGCGCGCCCGCGATGGGCACGGTACGGCAGTACACGGTTGCCGTCGTCGAACCGCGGCTCTGTCGCGGCGAGGCCCCGCTGCCGATGGTCGCCTCGCGCATCTTTGACGTCCTGGTCCACGCGATGGCGCGAATTGCAGACCTGCTGCCGAATGGGCCGCCGCACTACACGGTTGGCACGTTGGCCGATGGGTGGTCCGGCGCGCCCGCCTTGCGCGGCGAGGTCGGCTGGCCGGGCGGACCGGTGCTGAACGTCGATGTGCGCTCAGACGGCGCCGAATCGTGCGCCACGCGGGCCATCAGTGAGGCAGGCAGTGCGCGTTGGGATCTCGCGCCTGGCAGCACCGCGGTCGGCTTTCGCAAGGTGCAGGAGGCCGACTACACGAGGGCCGCAGTCGGCGGCCCGGAGCCACAGCTTGCGGCGGCGCGCGAATTGGTCCGTGCGCTCGCAGGTGGCGAGCCTTCGCCGCTGGACGCCGTCTACGGCCTGCGGGTCATGGAACTGGCGGGTGCGGTAGTTTCGGAAGCCGTCCGCTCGGTCGGCGCGCAGTGGGATTGGACGTGGGTGAAGTGATGCCAGTTCCCATGCAGGCAAACAGCCGATTGCCTCGCCAACGTGCGGAACGGCGAGTCGGCCTGCAAATCCAAGCGCTAGCGAAAAACTGAACAAGCAAGTGGCGCAGGTGGCGATTCGCCGTAAGGACCCGCGTAAAAACAAGTCGATCGACACAAGCGCGAAGCGGAGCGGCGAGTCGACTTGCAAAGTCGCGAGTTCGCGACCCAGTTGGCAAGCAACGGGCCAACGTGGAAAATCGAATAGATGTTACACGGGCCCACCTTCCCGAGGCGCCTACCGCAGCGTCGCGACGCGCCGCAAGTCGCCGGCAATGTTCTTCTGGTGCGCTTCCAGCGTTCCCCCACCGATTTCGAGCAGCTTGGCATCGCGCCACAGGCGCTCGACGTGGTACTCGCCCACGTAGCCATAGCCACCCAAGACCTGGATGGCGCGGTCCGCCACGTCCTTGGCCATGGTGCTGCAATAGAGCTTGACGCCGTCGCTGTCGAGGCGATTGCCGGCATGGCTCAGGTCGCTCATGGCCGCCGCCGTCGCGTAGACATACGCGCGCCCTGCCATGTACTGAGCGTAGCTGTCTCCGAGGTAGCGCTGAATTTGGCCAAAATTTCGAATTGATTGACCAAATGCGTGGCGCTCGCTGGCATACTGGTTCATGATGTCGATGCACTTGCGGGCGATGCCGAGCGACATCGCGGCCAGCGTCAAGCGCTCGATCTCCAGGTTGCGCATCATGTGCAGTGACGACTCGCCCTCTTGACCAATGCGGTTCGCGACCGGCACCCGGCAATCTTCAAACACCAGTTCTGCCGTCGGCGAGGCGCGCATACCCAGCTTGTCTTTGATGCGCTGGCCGAGCCGAAAGCCGGCCATGCCCTTTTCCAGCAGAAAGCTCGACAGCGCCTTGCCCTTGGCTGTTCCGGTGCGGGCATACACCAAGAAGCAATCGCCCAGTTCGCTGTCGCTGACCGCGCCGTTGGTGATCCACATCTTGGTGCCGTTGAGCACATAGTCGTCGCCGTCGCGGCGCGCGGTGGTCTTCATGGCCAGCGCATCGGTGCCGGCGTGAGGCTCGGTCATGGCCATGCCCGCGATCCACTTGCCGGACACCACTTTGGGCAGCACCCGGCCGCGCAGCGCGTCGTCGGCGTTGACCATGAAGTTGTTGACGAAAAGCATCGAATGCGCCAGGTAGGCGAGGCAGAAGCCGGGGTCGGCGGCCGACAGTTCTTCATGCACGATGGTGGCGGCGACCGCGTCCATGCCGGCGCCGCCCCACTTTTCGGGTACGGTGATGCCCAGCAGTCCAAGGTCGCCAGCCTTGCGAAACAGCGCGCGGTTGAACTTCTCGTCGCGGTCGTGGGCTTGCGCTTGCGGCCACACTTCCTTTTCCGCGAACTGCCGCACCATTTCGCGCAGCGCCAGGTGTTCTTCGCTGGGGTTGTACAGGTCGATGCGGGCCATGGGCACTCCAGTCTGAACTTCAGTCGATGGCGATGCCGCGCCGCGCCGATGCAGCCAGGGCACAGTTGCGCATCAGTTGCGCGATGGTCATCGGCCCGACGCCGCCGGG
>CAXRHS010000850.1:0-3539 GCA_964230235.1 Myxococcota bacterium | reverse complement strand
TGGTGCTGAACGTGATGCCCTGCGTGCTGCCGGTGCTGACCATGAAGGTCTACCACGTGGTCGAGCACGCCCGCCACAGCGACGACGCCGCCGTGCGCGCGCGCCACATGCATGGCTTTGCCTACGCGGGCGGCGTGCTGGCGTCGTTTGCGCTGCTGGCCAGCTTGGTCGTAGCACTCAAGGCTGCTGGCTCGAGCCTTGCGTGGGGCATGCAGTTTCAGCACCCCCCGTTTGTGGCCGGCATGGCTGCGCTAATTTTCGCGTTTGGTCTCAACGCGCTCGGCGTGTTTGAGTGGTCGGTGTCGATGTCGGGCCGGCCGCAGCACCAGGGATACCTCGGCAGCTTCGTGGGCGGCATCCTGTCGGCCGTGATGTCCACGCCGTGTTCTGCGCCATTTCTGGGCACGGCCGCGTCGTTCATGCTGGCCGACGAGACCCCTTGGTGGCAGACCTTCGCGACATTCCTGAGCATCGGCCTGGGCCTCGCCAGCCCGTTCCTGGCGGTCAGCTTCGTTCCCAAGCTGAGCGGGCTGTTGCCCAAGCCCGGGCCGTGGATGGAGACCTTCAAGCAATTGATGGGCTTTACGCTGCTCGCGACCACCATCTGGCTGCTGGGCGCCCTGCAGGCCCAGGTCACCGCCGATGCGCTGCACGACTTCATGTGGTTCCTGCTGGTGTTGTCGATGGCGCTGTGGGCGGTCCACCAGTTCGGCGGAATCCTGTATGGCGCTGTCCGCCGCTACACAGTGCGCGGCGTTGCACTGGGCGTGACGGTCGGCGCCGGGTTGGGGCTGGTACACCTGGACAAGCAACCGCGCAACGTCGCTGGCACTCAGCTCGCCGACGTCGCCTGCAAACCCACCGATGTCGTCTGCAAAGACAAGATCGTGTGGGCCGGGTTCGACCCCAAGCGGGTCGCGACCGAAAATACCGCTGGTCGGCCCGTATTCGTCGACTACACCGCCGAATGGTGCGCCAACTGCAAGGCCAACGAGAAGTTGTTCCTTGAGACCAAGCCGGTGCGCGAAGCGCTGGTTACGACCGGCGTTTTGCCGATGAAGGCCGACTTCACCAACGAAGACGAGGTCATCCAGACCTGGCTCGACAAGTTGGGTCGCAAGGCGGTGCCGGCCTACGTCATCTACTTACCGGACGGCACTTTTGACTTGATGCCAGAGGCCATTACCACCCAAATGGTGGTGGATCGACTGGCAGCCGCGGCCAAGAAGTTTCCGCCCAAGACCGTAGCGGCTGGCGGCTGACGCGTCCAACCAAGGGGTTCATGCACATCCTGGTCACCGGCGCGGCCGGCTTTATCGGCTCGCACACCGCCGAGGCACTGTTGCGACGTGGCGACACGGTGGTAGGCGTCGACAACTTCGACCCGTTCTACGACTGCGCGCTGAAACGGCGCAACCTGGCCGACGTGCAGGCCGCGGGCGGCGACCGTTTCTGCTTTGTTGAAGGCGACTTGTGCGATGCGGCGGTGCTCGCCGACCTGTGGCAGCGCGGCCCCTACGATGTGGTGGTTCACCTCGCCGCCAAGGCGGGCGTGCGCCCGTCGATCGACGACCCTGCAGCCTACGTGCGCGCCAACCTGGAGGCTACCGCGCGGCTTTTGGAATGCTGCCGGGCACACGGGCCGCGAAGGGTGGTGTTTGCTTCGTCGTCGTCCGTCTACGGTGCGGATTCCCAGGCCCCGTTTGCAGAAGGTGCGCGCTGCGACCGACCGGTTTCGCCCTACGCAGCAACCAAACGCGCCGGCGAGCTACTGGCGCATACCTACGCGCACTTGCACGGTTTCGACCTGACCTGCCTGCGATTCTTTACGGTCTATGGTCCAAGGCAGCGTCCAGAAATGGCGTTTCATAAATTCGCCACCCTGCTATGGCGCGGACAGGCGGTGCCGCAGTTTGGCGACGGGTCGAGCTCGCGTGACTACACCTACATCGACGACATCGTGGCCGGCGTGGTCGGCGCCGTGGACCGGCCGCAGGGCTATGCGGTGTTCAACCTGGGCGGCGACCGCGAGATCCGCTTGGATGAGGTGGTTCCGCTGCTGGCGGCAGCCTTGGACCGGCCGCTGCGCGTTGAGCGCAAGCCAGACGCCCCGGGCGACGTTCCGCGCACCTGCGCCGACCTGAGCCACGCGCGCGACGGCCTCGGTTACGCGCCGCATACCACGATTGAGGCCGGCATCGCCCAGTTTGCGGCCTGGTTTGTTGCCAAGGGCGTGCACTGAGCGCTGCGATTCACGCGTTCGGCCGTGGATTGGCGCGCCACTGCCCCTGTGTCACCGCATGACCACGAACTCGTCGAGCTTTTCCTTGCCGTCGCCGCTCCAGGCAGTCGCGGTCAGCACATTGCCGTTGACCAACAGTTGCAGGTAGTTGGCCTTGCTACCGTGATGTGATACTTTGGTCCACCATTTCTGGCCGTTCTGGTAGGCCGGCGCGTAGAACCCGCCTGCGACGACGTAGGTGATGCCCTTGTCGGGCGTGCTCACCTTGTCGGCCAGCACCGGCAGCGACCGCTCGTAGATGTGGTCGTGGCCGTTGATGACGAGATCGACGCCGTGCTTCTCAAACAGCGGCACCAGCAGCGTCTTGACCCACGGCGTCGGCCCGTGTGGCCCGGCTGAGTACGTCGTGTGGTGGTACTGCACGATGGTGAAGTCAATGTCCTTGTCCGCCGCGGCCTTTTTCAGGTCATTGCTCAACCACTCGATGCTGCCGTTGATGTTGTCGGCGCTGTTGCTGTCCAGGCCGACGAAGTGCACGTTGCCGATGTCGAGCGCCCAGGCGTGCTCCATCCACTCGGCTGGGATGCCGGGCATGGCCGGCAGCGCGAACTGGTTGTAATACACATCGCTGTACAATTCGTGGTTGCCTTGCACCGGCATCAGCGGCCGGCGGTCGAGGATCGGCTGCATCGCCTTGAACCAGTCATTCCACTCGGCCTGGGTCCCGGCCGTGTTCATGTCGCCAGAGAAAAACCACGCAAGCGCCGGAATTTGCGCATAACCTGGCGCGCGGGTAGTGATGATCGGCGCCCCGCCGCGGCTGTCGCCCGCGAACACAAACGGCATCGGCTTGCGGTCACCCTTCTTGGGGGCGGTCCGAAAGCGTCCGACCTTGCCGAATTCGGGGCCGAGCAGCTTCTTCTGGCCCTGGTCGAGTTCGGCAAAAGTGCCGGTGCGAAAGACGTACTCCGTGTCCGGCTGCAGGTCCTTGAGTTCGACCGTCCACGCGACGACCTTGATCATCGCTTCGCCCACAAACGCTTGGTAACCAGTACCGAATCCGGACTCGACCTTGCCAGCCTTGATCAAGAACCGACCGTCGTCGCACATGGCCTTGGCTTCGCCGTACACGACTTTGGGCGGGTAGGCCTTCAAGTCGGTGTCCTCGGTCGTCCAGGTCACGGTCAAGGTCGTCGCCGGATCGCGCTGCCAGGTCATGTGCTGGTTGCGCACCAGGCGTTTGGGGTCGCTGTGCAGTTTGGGGGCGGGCGGAGTCTTGGGATCCGGCGGGCCACAG